>JAMWDF010000061.1 GCA_023818865.1 Candidatus Omnitrophota bacterium | reverse complement strand
GAGAGACAGTTTTGCGAAAGAAAGAATCAACCCGTGTGCACTACGTGGAATTATTTCTGGACAGCGAAGTGCAAAAGGCTGTCGCTCAAAGATTCCACCTGCCTGAAGGAATTGATAGCCAGGACCTAAATACCAGAATGTCAGCCAGGCTATCTATTCATCAGTTTCTCGGTTATGACATGATCCGAGCTTATCCGTTAAACTACGATTGGCCCTTAAAACGTATCCCGGCTCCAGATACAACGGCTGACGAAAAAAACAGAGGGGAACGGGCCTGGCAGGATGAACACCAGGGACCGATTAGCGATTGGGCAGATTTTGAAAACTATCCCTGGCCAGATCCTAACAAGGCTGATTTTTCTGAGTTTGACTGGTGTGAAAAAAATTTGCCTGAGAACATGGCCTTCTACGCTTTGACTGCTCACATCTTAGAGTATACCAGCTGGCTGATGGGTTATGAAAGATTGTGTTTGGCCCTCTTTGACCAGCCAGACCTGGTGGACGCCATTTTTCAAAAGGTGGGAGAGAATCAACTGGCGCTAACCGAAAGGATGGTTCAGTACAAGAAACTTGGTGTTGTTTGGGGAAGCGATGACATGGGATTTAAAAGTGGCTGCATGGTCAGCCCGCAAGTCCTAATTGATAAAGCCCTTCCCTGGCACCGCCGCTGCGCCGAACTGGCCCACCAAGCCGGGAAAATGTATTTTCTCCATTCTTGCGGCAAACTAGATGATATTATGGAAGTTCTGATTGAAACTGTCCGAATTGACGCCAAGCACTCCTGGGAAGATGCTATCCTGCCGGTAACTGAAGCCAAGAAGCGCTGGGGGAAGCGAATTGGTATCCTTGGGGGAATTGATGTCAGCTTTCTTTGCCAGGCAACAGAAGATCAGGTGAGAAGATATGTCCGCCAGACACTGGACGCCTGCCTGCCTGGGGGAGGTTACTGTTTGGGGACGGGTAATTCGGTGGCCAACTACATTCCTCTGGAAAACTATCTCGCGATGCTGGACGAAGGAAGACATTACTTTGATTGACAGCCTCGCTTTCCCTCAGAGGTTCAGACTCAGGAACACTCTCTGTTCTTGACCTGGAAAGATGTAAAAAACATTAGCCTTGGGATGAAGAAAAGCCAATATCTCTCCTATCTGGAAAAGTCCCAGTCTTTTCAAGCCCTGAAAGAGATTACTCCCAAACCAGGCCCAAAATGGTGCCTTGGTACTTCTCTGTCATCTCTGGCTTTCATTCTCAGCGGGTTATTTAAAGAATCTCAATCTTCGGTAATGGTTATACTTCCCGATGAACGAATAGCCGAGCAGTTCTACTACGATACCGGAGCTTTTCTGCCTGAGGCTGAACGGCAGTTTTTTCCGCCTCTGGAGCCAATTCCGGAGGAAAATACCTTTTCCGCAGAAGCGGGTGAGAGAATGAAACTTTTGACTACCTGGGCGAGCCAACCGACCAAACATCTAGTAGTTACTTGTACTGCGGCTCTCATTCCCCTGGTGCCTGCCCCGGAAAAAATCAAGCAGACAACATTTTCTCTTCTCGTTGGGGAACCGGTAAGTCGTCAGGTCTTAGTTGAGCAATTGTTCCGCTATGGCTATGAAGAAAAAGATTTGGTGCAATTTCCTGGGGAGTTTGCCCGAAGGGGAGGCATCATTGACCTGTTCCCCCTTGATAGTCCCTTTCCCATCCGATTGGAAATCTTCGCTGACCGCCTTCAGTCTATCCGGCGTTTTCAACCAGCCACTCAGATTTCCTTTGAGAGAATTGACCAGGTGACGCTTTACCCGTTGGAAGAGAGACTTGTTCCTAAATCTCCCTTAGGGCTGGTAACCGATTTTCTCCAGCCTGTTCTTATTTTCCTGGTTGAACCAGAACCAAGAAAAAAACAGGCGTTTTTCCCAGGGGAAAAAGGAAAGAGCTTAGCTGAAGAAAAATGGTCCTGGCTGCGGAATCAGGCGATTATTTGTCAGCGAAGTTTCTCTGGAGAAATCAGAGGTCAGTATGTCCAATTTGTCACTGTGCCCACCCGAGAAAGATTCCGTTTAACTGAACCGATTCTCTGGAACCGTTACTCTGAGGAAAAATTAGTCATCTTTTCCAGTAACCCTTCGCAGGAATTGCGGCTTAAGGAAATTCTCGCCGCCAAGAACATTTCTTTAAAGGATACAGAATTTCTCCAGGGAACCCTTTCCGCCGGTTTCTCCTTCCCGGAAATTGGACTCACCTTCCTGAGCAATGATGAACTTTTCTCCCGGTATCAGACGCGACACCTCCGGCCACCCAGACCTGAAGAAGTGCCTTTAAGTTCCTGGGATGAATTGAAGGTCGGCGACTATGTGGTCCACTACAATGAAGGCATTGGTCGCTTTCTTGGATTGGAGAAATTGACCACTGGCGAAAAAACAGAAGAATTCATTGTCATTCAGTACGCCGACGGAGATAAACTCTTTGTTCCCCTTAGCCAAATTGATTTTGTCCATCGCTACATTGGGGCCAAAGAACCGTCATTATCCAAGCTGGGTAGCCGCCTTTGGCTTTCCACCCGGGAGAAGGTTAAAGCTGCCATCCGGGATATGGCCGGGGAACTGTACTCCCTTTATCTGGAGAGGCGACAAAAACCAGGAATCACTTTTGCCCCGGATGATGAATGGCAACGAGAGTTTGAGGATAGCTTTCCCTTTGAAGAAACACCTGACCAGCAACAGGCGATTGAACAAGTAAAAAAAGACATGATGTCTCCGCGAATTATGGATAGGCTACTCTGCGGCGACTCTGGATACGGAAAAACGGAGGTAGCCATGCGGGCGGCTTTCAAAGCAGTCACTTCCGGCTACCAGGTGGCTGTACTCGTCCCCACCACTGTTTTAGCTCTCCAGCACTACCTAACCTTCAAGGAGCGGTTAGCTGATTTTCCTGTTCAGTTGGCTATGCTTTCTCGGTTAGTACCACCGGCTGAACAGAAGCAAGTTATTGAAAAACTATCAGCCGGCGGCATAGATATTGTCATTGGCACCCATCGGTTGCTCAGTCAGGACATCAAGTTCTTCCGACTGGGATTGTTGATTATTGACGAAGAACAGCGGTTTGGCGTTCTTCACAAAGAACGCATCAAATCCATTGCCCGACGGGTGGATGTCCTTACCCTAAGCGCCACGCCTATTCCGAGAACCCTTTACCTTTCCCTCTCCGGAGTGAGAGATATTAGCCTGATTGAGACTCCCCCAGCTGGCAGATTCTCGGTGACTACTTATGTTGGCCGAACTAACCCCAATTTGATCAGGGAAGCTATCAGGCATGAACTGGACCGAGGAGGCCAGGTTTTCTATCTTCACAACTTTGTTTTTGACATTGACAAGGTGGCTGATAGCCTCAGACGTTTGGTGCCAGAAGCCAGAGTAGGTGTAGCCCACGGACAGATGCCGGCTAAAACCCTTGAAGAGGTAATGGAACGTTTCTCCACCGGGGAAATAGATGTCCTGGTCGCCACCACTATTGTAGAAAACGGCGTGGACATCCCCCGGGCCAATACTTTAATCGTTGACCAATCCCACCGGTTTGGCCTGGCTGACTTATACCAGTTAAGAGGCCGGGTGGGCCGAGGTAAGTGGCGGGCTTACGCCTATTTTTTCTACCCGGAGAACATTCCCTTAACAGAGCAGTCAAGAGAAAGGCTAAAAACGATTCAAGAACTCAACCGACCTGGGAGCGGTTTTCAGGTAGCTTTAAGAGACTTGGAAATTCGGGGAGCTGGGAATATCCTGGGATACCAACAACATGGTTTCATTGAACAAATTGGCTTTCATCTCTATTGCCAGTTCTGGAGGAATATCTCTGGAGAACTTCAGGGACAACCCCCGGCAGAACCAAAACAGGTGGTTTTTCCCGGAATTCTTCCCCCTGACTATATCTCTTCTCCCCGGTTACGATTCTGGGCTTACCGCCGGCTGGCCAGTCTTAAGCCACAAGAAATTCCCAGTTTTCTTCAGGAGATTGAAGACCGTTTTGGTCCTGTCCCAGAAGAACTCAAAAAACTCACCAAAAAGGTATCCGAAAACTCCCCATAGGAGAAATAACTCACTCTTTTGAATTTTTCGGGGGGGTAACTACTGTTATCACTCTGGTCTGTTTGGCAAAGTATTTTCCACAGAATTTCTTGATTTCAACCGGCGTAGCTGCCATAATAATTTGTTCTAATTTGCTCTCAAAATCCAAGCCCAGGCCATAGAGAATAGACAACCCTGCTTCTCTGGCTTTGTCCGATATAGTTTCCCGTTCCATGATTCGGTTACCCATCACCTTCTTCCTTAGCCGGGCAATTTCTTCAGGACTAATGGTTTGAGAGCCCAGTTTTTCCACTTCTTCCTCAATAATTTCTACCACCCGGTTAACTTTATCCGGATGGCATTGGGCATAAAACAGCAATATGCCGGGTTGAAGACCGAGAAAGTAACTAAAACCGCAAGCATAGACCAGCGGCTCTTTATCTCTCAAGCGCTGAAAAAGGATTCCGTCCTGGTCATTGAAATATTCTGATAGCATTTCAAGATAGGCTCGGTCTAAACTGTCTACGGAAAGACCAGGATAGCCGATCATTACTGCGGCTTCTCTCCGGGGCAAAAAGGTTGTTTTGGTTACCCCTTTCAGTTCAGGTATGAACTTCATAACTTCTGCAATTTTCGCTGGCGGTAGCTTAGGAAATATCTTCTTAACTTTCTTGACTATTTCTTCCGGGTCAATCGCCCCGAAAACAGCCAGAACCAAGTTATCTCCGCCAGCCACCTGGCGATAGACCTTGACGCTATCGACCCTAGTGATAGCCCATACACTTTCCTTGGTACCACCAGGTCTTAACCCATAAGGGTGCTGCCCGAAAATCTCCTGACGTAACAAGTCGCTCGCTACAGTAACAGCATTTTCTTCCCGGGCAGTGATACCAGCCAAAACCTGTTTTTTCGCCCTTTCTAACTCCTCCTCAGGAAATGTTGGCTCTTGGATAATCTCGCTCAGTAAAGCCAGCCCTTCTTCCCAATGATCTGCCAGGAGAGAAAGACTAATTCCTAAACTGTTGTTGCCGGCGTAAGTAGAAATTTCTCCGCTCCAGCCAGCAACCAGTTCCGCAATTTTCCTGGCATCGCGCTTTTTTGTCCCCGCGACCAACAGATCAGCCATAATAGGAAAAAGACCGGCCGTCTCTTTCCTCTCCCATAATTGCCCACCCTTGAAGTAAACAGAGAGATTAACGATAGGCAACCGGTTATCCTGGTAAACCAAAAGCCGGCTGCCTCCCGGAAGGACTTCTTGCCGAACCTGGCTAATCCAGAAAGATGTTTCCTGGCTGACTGACTCAGCTGATTGAGATTTCTGTTCCCGGCTAACAGTCACCACCGTTAATCTTTTCGGAACGAGGTAAGTACGGGCGATCCGTCTTAATTCCTTCTGGGTAATTCTTTTCAGACTTTCCAAATACTCCTCTGAAAATAACGGATTGCCGGTCAGACAAAAGTTGTGGGCCAGATTAGCAGCCCGGTTTTCTACACTTTGAAGAGAAAAAATAACCTCGTGCTTCAATTGATTAAATGCCTGGTTCAACTCCTTTCGGCTGGAACCTCGGTGAAGTTTCTCTATTTCCTTTAATATCACTTTCTCGCACCTGTCTACCTGTTGTGGCTGGCAGACACAACGAATGATAAACAATCCTGGTTCCCTTGGCGTATAGGCATAGGCGGAAACTGAAGAAGCCAGTCCTGGTTCTATCAAAGCCCGGTAAAGCCGCGAGTTTCTCCCTCCAGACAGGATATTAGCGAGGATATCCAGCCCAGCACTGTCCGGATGAGATAGGGAAGGGATGTGAGCAGCAAAGTAGCTATAGGCAAGGTCAGTAGGAAAATTCACCAGCCGGCGTCGGTAAGTGAGTTGAACTGACTCTTGAGGGAAAACTTCCACTGTTGGTTTCCCGGCTGGCAAATCCTTCAGCACCTCTTTCACCATATTCTTTATTTCTTCAGGATTTAACTGGCCAGCGACGCTGAGAACCGAACGGGACGGCACATAGGTTGCCTGGTAATAATTACGTACCTCATTATAAGTAAGTTTGGCTAGCAATTCCGGCCAGCCACCAATGGGAAAACGGTAAGGGTGAACCAAATAGGCGGTTTCCCAAAGGACTTTAGAGGCCAGGGAATCC
This sequence comes from Candidatus Omnitrophota bacterium, assembly GCA_023818865.1. Taxonomy (GTDB): domain Bacteria; phylum Ratteibacteria; class UBA8468; order B48-G9; family DSTR01; genus JAMWDF01. The sequence continues at coordinate 5,685 of JAMWDF010000061.1, read as the reverse complement.
GGGTTATCATCCTGTCTGGCAATCTCTCTTAGCACTACTTCTCTCTCTTTCTTGAAGTCCTCCTCGGTAAAATTAGCCTGAAAAACTGAACGGAGAACAACAGGTAAAACCTTACGCCATTCTGACCGAGGGACCGTTACCGTGAAATAAGTGAAATCCCGGGAAGTGTAGGCGTTACTGGTTCCCCCACACTGGCCAACCACTCCTGGCAAAGAATTTTCTCCCTCACGTTTGAATATCAGATGTTCTAATAGATGAGTTACACCACTGCCAAAAAAATTAGCCTCGCTGGCTGACCCGGAACGGATCAAGAAACCAAAGTTAATCAGTTCTGACCCAGGGATGTTTTCTGACAATAAAACAAAACCTCCTGACCATTCTTCCCGCTGCACCTGTCTTGGTGGCATTCTGTCACCCCCGAAAAGAACGGCCGCCAGCCCTACTGTCAAGCCAGCGGCTAAAACCCGTTTCATCCGTTTTCGTCCGGCCTTAAGCACTTTTTTCAATTACATTCGGCCACTAAGGGCCCAGCCAACTCTTTCAAGAAAAAAAGACGTCCGGGTAAAGTCGGCATAAAACTGCTCGGTACCCAGATGGATGGCCCGTAGCGCAGGGTTACCCAGAGACTCATACCCTGCCACATCATACCCCGGCCGAGAGAACCATCTGCACCCCCAATAATCCGGTCCGCTCTAAGAAAAATGCCTGGTCCGATGGTGTTTGCATAACAGGGAACCAGAGTGGTCCGACTTTTGAAACTGGTAATGGCGTTTTGTTCAATGGTCAAGGGATGGAGTTTCGCTCCTAATCTATGGGTCTGCTTTTTCCAAACGGATTCAGACTTAAATTCAGCAGCAAAATGAGGCTCCCAGAAAGCAATGTGAAACACCCGGCCGATCCCGAAAATCACCACTAATTTGGCTCCCTTTTTCTTCAGGGCCGCAATCTTTTCCGGATAGGCCGGTAGCATTTTCCTAGTGGCAAAATTTCTCTGTTCCTTCGGCACCGTCAGCTGTCCAAGCGGTCCGTAAAAGGCACTTTCCATGGCATTCTGAAAAGCCCCAGGATTTTCTGGAGGCAAAGTGTTACCTTCGGCATCACTCCATTCATCCATATTAAATCCGTAAACATGCCGACAGTCTACCTGCCATTCCTTCAGAAAATATACCGTCCATTTATACATACCCATTGGACCCACCGGCAAAATTAGAATCAGTTTTTGCTTTTTCTCCTTCGCCTGGCAGATTTCTAGAGCAATTTGGTGTCCCATTTTCACATTGAACTCTTCCAGCGAGTCACAGGGGATCGGTTCAAAATTCTTGTGCCACCATGCCTGGCGTTCTGTAATTCTTTCTGGCGGTAGACTACAACACCGGTCAATTTTCTCCAGATCCCAGCCAGCCGGAAAAAAATTCTCCAAGAGTGAACCCTTCAATGTACTTAGAAGATTCATCTTGCCCTCCCGTTAAAATACCTCCCTTGAACTTTTTTACCACCATTCCCAATCTTTTTCGCTTCTGCAAAGGAACACTTTCTTTTCCCACCTTTTTTCACCTTGTACAACCAGACACAATTACAGCCATTCTCCCGCCGGTAACTTACTTCATCCAGCATCTCTCCAATCAAATGAGGACCCATACCACCCAGCCGTTTGCTTTCTTCAAGAATTTCCTCTTCTTCCGGACAAGGTAAAAGGGGATTGTAAGGCGCACCGTTATCCATAATCAAAACACCCACTACTTGTCCATCGTCTTTCCAGGCGACCCAGAGAGCATGCTTGCCTTCAATTGGCTTTCCATGGGTAACGATGTTACAGCATATCTCATCCACCACCAACATTACTTCCCAAGTTTTCTTAAAACTGAGTTGAGATTGGTGAGCTTGAGCCTGGATGAAATCTGAAATCTTTTCCAAACTAGAGAAGGTTACCGGTAGCAATATTTCTGTTTTGCTCACTGCCTGTTCCTTTGACGGACCGAGCTTTGCTCGGTCCTATCGCTTCCCTACCAAAACAATCCAGTCCAAATTATAAATTTTATACCATATCAATTAGGCGCTGACAATCTCGGCCGCTGGTGAATAGCGGTGAAATAAAGAGCCTCAATGTCCTCTACCATCTTCTCCACCGGAAAAAGTTTACTCACCAGTCGCTGCCCCGTCTTTCCCAGAGACCTGGCTTCTTCCGGTTCTTTTAACAGCCGGAGTAAATAATCAGTCAAGCTGGCTGTATCTCCAGGGGAAACAAGATATCCGGTTTCTCCATTTTTCACTAATTCCCTTGCGCCATCCACGTCAAAGGCGACCACTGGTTTCCCGCCAGCCAAACCTTGCGCAACGGCTTTAGGTAGTCCCTCCCGAAAACTGGTGTGGGCAACGATATCCATCACGGCTACGTATTCCGGAATTTCCTCCGGCCGCACCAGACCAGAGAAGATTACCTTATCTTGAATACCATATCGCTCTGTCTGAGATTCTAATTGAGGCCGCAAAATCCCATCGCCCACCAAAAGCAGTTTGGCCTTAGGAAAAGCCCGGGCAACTCGGGAGAAAGCAGCCAGAAGATACTCTTGTCCTTTGAGGGGGAAAAGGCGACCAATCATCCCAATTACCCGCTCGTCTTCCCTAATGTTTAGCCGTTGTCGGAAAGTTTGCCGGTTGGTTTCAGCCGCTAGATAAGGAAGAAGGTCAAAACCACTGTAAATTACCCGGTACTGGCTCGGCTGACCAATGCCAGCCTTTACATAGGTTTCTTTCATTACCTCACCCACACAGATAAAGTAATCGGTAAACCAACCGGCAATTCTTTCTGCCAGAGTATAAAGAAAGCGTAACATTACCGGCTGGTAGGGATAGAAGGATGGTCCGTGAATAGTATGAATCACCACCGCTTCAGGGAGAGCCAGTCTGCCGGCTAACCGACCAATTATGCCGGCTTTGGCACTGTGGGTATGAATAATGTCGTACCGTTCCTTCCGGAAAAGGCAGAACAATTTTCTGAAAGCCAGGCAGTCTGATATAAGATTAATATTGCGAACCAGATGTCTGATTCGCAGAAGACGCACCCCGCTAGCCGGTACTCTCTGTTCCAGAGAACCTTCCGGCCCGGTGGTCGGTCCAGTAATAAGGTCAACCTGATGGCCTCTCTTAGCTAGACCTTCCACCGTGAAGATAGTATTTTCCTGCGCTCCACCAACAATTAGCCTGGTAATCACGTGGGCGATTTTCATATTTCGCCGATGCTTGTTTCCGGAGCCCCAGGAACCCGGATAAAATGCCTAACGCCTCGGGTATAAAATTCCAGTCTATTGATGTCAAAATCATCTGGCAAAATTCGGACATGAGCGATGTTATCTCGCGGAATCATTAATATCCGGGGTTTTTCGTCAGCTATAGGAGAATGGACATCACCTTTCACCACGATTATCCCTTTGCCTTCAACTGTGATCCAGTCACCAGTAAAATCAAGTACCTTACCAATAAATACCCAGAGACGTTGCTCCGCGTAATAACGGCGAAAGCGGATCTTGACCATCTTGCCCTTCAACATTTTCTCCTCCAGTTGTGGTCTCTGCTTTCTTATTGTAAAATGCTTTTTGCTTGCCGGTCAATCAGAGAGAGAATGAAGATGAAAATTACTTTCTTAGGAGCTGCGGGAAATGTCACCGGGTCCCGTTTCCTTGTGGAAGGAGATAACAGCCGGATTTTGATTGATTGCGGCCTGTATCAGGAAAGAGAGTATCTAAATAGAAACTGGGAACCCTGCCCGGTGAAGCCGGAAAGTCTGGATGCCGTCCTCCTTACTCACGCCCATCTGGACCACTGTGGTTATCTTCCTTGTTTGGTCCGCGCTGGCTTTGAAGGAAAAATCTACTGCACCCCAGCCACGGCAGAAATTGTCAAGATTATTCTGCTTGACGCAGCCAAAATCCAGGAGGAAGATGCCCTGTTTAAGAAGAAGAGGCACGAGAAAGAAGGTCGTACCTCTGCCTATCCAGAAAGACCGCTTTACACTGTTGAGGAGGCAAGAGCTGTGTTTCCCCTCCTTTTCCCTATGCCCTATGGCGAAATTTTTTCCCCGATCAATGGCCTAAGTGTTTGTTTTTACAATGCTGGGCATATCCTTGGGGCAGCCACCGTAAAAATTTCATTCCTGGACGAAGGGAAAAATAAACACCTGGTCTTTTCTGGAGATATTGGCCGACAAGACCAACCGTTGCTTTGTCCTCCGGAATCTCCAGAAGCAGCAAATGTCCTTTTCTTGGAATCAACCTATGGAGATAGAAATCACGAACCCTGGCCAGCCAGTTTAGAAAAACTGGAAAGGGTTATCATAGAAACTACCAAACACGGGGGCAAGGTGGTCATTCCCTCTTTTGCCCTGGAAAGAGCCCAAGAGGTGCTTTATCACTTGAAAGGACTTTTTCAATCTGGAGCCATACCCCCACTGCCAGTGTATGTTGACAGTCCAATGGCTATTGATATCACTGAGATCTTTGAAAAATTTCCCCAGTCTTTTTGTTCTGCTCTTCGCAATGGCTTGCGTCAAAATGAACCTATCTTTAACTTTCCTTTCCTCCGGTTCACAAAAACAGTGGAAGAGTCAAAAGCAATCAACGAAGTCAGCGGTCCAGTCATCATCATTGCTGGTTCAGGAATGTGCACTGGGGGAAGAATCAAGCATCATCTGGCCCAGACCATAAGCCAGCCAGAAAATACCATATTATTTGTGGGCTATCAGGCAAAAGGGACCTTGGGGCGGGAAATCCTGGAAAGACCGAGAAAGGTGCGTATTCATGGCCAGGACCGTCAGGTACGAGCCAGGATAGAAAAAATCAATGGGTTTTCCGCTCACGCTGACCAAAAGGACATCCAGACATGGTTTGACCGGTTGCCAGAAAAACCAGCCAAGGTTTTTATCATCCATGGTGAAACCGCCGCCCGGACAGCTCTGGCAGCGATTTTAAGAGATTCAGCAGCAATTACCCTACCTGAATATCTTGACTCTTTCCCGCTTTAACTCACGCCAGGCCAGCAAATTCCATCAGGTTAGAACCAAGCAACCTCTGGTACCCTTACATTTTATTTGCGGCCGCAGGCGTTTTGGACAACTGCCTGGGTTGAATAAATCCCCACCGGTAAATCATAGATGATCTCTGGGAAACTTCCCTGATAATCTCGGAATAAATGAAGCACTAAATTGGAGAGAACAAAATTTGTATCTGTTATTTCAATTTGGGGCTCTTCGTCATTAAGAAGGCAAGACTCACCTTTTCCATCCGTCTTGAGAATAAGTGTATTTTCCGAAACTGCCACCAGCCCTCCCTCACTAGCTTTGTCCAGAGAGACTATTCGGTTGGTACTTTGGTAACTGCGTTTCTCCTGAATAAATCCAGCTTCATCTATCTTCAAAATAACCCCGCCATTTTGATAAAGGCCACCGGTAACAAAGGAATTTTCACCTAACTTTACCAGGGTGGAAAAATGACTACTTATCCCATCAGTATAACCTTTCTGCCACTCAATTCCGCCGCTTTGATTTATCTTCATCAAGAAACCATAACCAGCCCCCCAGGGTCCAGTTCCACCACCAAGAAGAAATCCACCGTGACCTGTAGAGCTAATAGAAGCAAGATAATAAAAAGATCAAACAACACAATAAACCTGATGCGAAATTAAACTACCGCT
>JAMWDF010000060.1 GCA_023818865.1 Candidatus Omnitrophota bacterium | reverse complement strand
AATGAGTTATTGGCCCTTGAGCCGAGTTTTACCTTTTTCGGCATTAAAATCTATATGCTTCAAGACCCCTTCCGGTTCAGGATTGTGTCTTCAATTGCTGCCAGTGCTTTATTTAATTGATTGCCCACATTTTCCTTTAAAATGAGAATATTTTCCCATCTGGCTCTTTGGGGGAAAAGGTATCTCCGTATGAATTAGGCTCTTCCAGTAGCTCTTCAATCTTCTTATTAGAAAATCTCTTAACTGTGAATTTATCCTTCAATTCCTGCCTGGTCACCTCAAAAACATCTGAGACATGCTTTAAAAAGAGCGCGCCCAAAATATATTCCTTATATTCAGAGGCATCCATCTTGCCCCTAAGAATATCAGCAGCCTTAAATAGGAGTGTTTCCAGTTGTCTTAAGGGTATCCTGCCGTTATTCATAACCCACCCCTTATGTCCTATCCCTTTCCCATTCAAATTATTTTAAAGTTATCTTGCGCATTTCGCTTAACTCTCCCAGCATGGGAAAGGCAGCAGGGGCTGGTTCTTAAGTTGCGTTATACGCCTTCGGTAACCTGTCTTTTGTTCTCGTAGTACCGTTTAGGGTAGTATTTTACTTTATGCTACCAGTTCTAAAATAGTATACCCAAGCAACCTGATTTTCCTAATTTAGTTTTTAGCAAACCCTAACCAGTTACCAAAGAATTTGTCCAATTTACCCTCTCCCAAGATTCTGATAAGAGAACTTTCCTGGCTTTTTTCTCTCATTGTTCTTATTTGAGTGTTCATGGTCCAGTTAAAAGGTAATCTGTCAGACTGCTTTTCAATTTCTTCTTTCCATAGTTTCTCCCGGAAGGAAATTTGACCTTACCGAGGGCTCATTTTACTAATTGCCTCAATATTGTTTATCATTAATGGGGAGAACAAGGAGGATTGAACCGATGAATAAGGGAGAAGAGAAGCCCTTAGATTTTATCAGGGAGATAGTCAAGAAGGATCTGGAGGCTGGGGTTTTCAATGGTCGGGTACATACCCGTTTCCCGCCAGAACCTAACGGTTATCTGCACATTGGACACGCGAAGGCTATTTCTATTGATTTCGGCATTGCCGAAGAATTTGGTGGGCTATGCAATTTGCGAATGGATGACACCAATCCGACGAAGGAAGAAGCTGAATATGTCAGCGCTATCATTGAGGATGTCCGCTGGTTGGGATACGACTGGGGAGATAGGTTGACCTATGCGTCAGATTATTATGAGCAGATGTATCAGTACGCTGAGGAATTGATTAAAAAAGGCCTGGCTTATGTTTGTGAACTTACTCCCGAGGAATTGAGAGAATACCGGGGAAGTTTGACTGAACCTGGTCGGGAGAGTCCCTATCGTGCCCGGAGCGTAGAAGAAAATCTCGTTCTTTTCCGGCGAATGAAGGCAGGGGAATTTCCTGACGGGACGAAAACCCTTCGGGCGAAAATAGATATGGCTTCCCCCAATCTGAATATGCGAGACCCAGTGATGTACCGGATTGTTCATGCCAGTCACTATCGAACCGGCAATGCCTGGTGCATTTATCCAACCTATGACTGGGCTCACGGGCTGGAAGATTCCATTGAAGGGATTACCCATTCTCTTTGTACTCTTGAATTTGAAGACCACCGACCGCTTTACGATTGGTTTCTGGAGAAACTGGGCGTTCACCATCCCCGGCAGATTGAATTTGCCAGGCTGAACCTTACTTATACTGTGCTCAGCAAAAGAATTTTGCAGCGATTGGTCCAGGAAGGGTATGTTAGCGGCTGGGATGACCCACGATTACCTACTCTGAGAGGAATGAGACGGAGAGGTTATCCTCCGGAAGCCATCAGGGATTTTTGCGCCAGAATTGGGGTGGCTAAGACTGATAGTGTAGTGGATTATGCTCTTTTGGAACATTGTGTTCGAGAAGTGCTGAATAAAAAATGTCAGCGGGTAATGGCGGTGCTCAGACCCTTACGAGTGGTGATTGAAAATTATCCTGAAGATAGAAAAGAAGAACTGGAAGCGATTAACAATCCAGAAGACCCCTCTGCTGGGACAAGAAAAATTCCATTTTCCCGGGTGATTTATATTGAACAAGATGATTTCATGGAAGAACCAGCGCCTAAGTTTTACCGGCTGGCTCCAGGCCGGGAAGTCAGGCTTCGGTATGCGTATTTTATTAAGTGCCATGGCTATCATAAAGACCGAAATGGCCGGATTGTGGAACTGCGTTGCACTTATGACCCTGACACCCGGGGAGGCAATGCTCCAGATGGCCGGAAGGTGAAAGCCACCCTTCACTGGGTATCAGCCGAGGAGGCATTGAAAGTGGAGGTGAGACTTTATGACCGCCTTTTTCTTAAGGAGGACCCTCTTGATTTTCCCGAAGGTTCTGATTTTGTGGCTAACCTCAATCCTCATTCCTTGACAGTCTTAACTAATTGTCTGGCAGAGCCATGCCTGCTATCGGCGAAGCCGTGGGAAACTTATCAATTTGAACGGTTAGGGTATTTCTGTGTTGACCCGGATTCCTCAGAAAGTCGCTTGGTTTTCAACAGAACAGTAGATCTAAAGGATGAATGGGCCAGGATAAAGAAACAGTATTTGAAGGAGAAACAAGGATAAAAATATGGTGAAAGTAGGAATCATCGGTGGTTCAGGCTTAGAAGATCCGCGGATTTGTCAGGATGAAAAAGAAGTGATACTTGCCACTCCCTACGGTCAGCCTTCATTGCCGCTGTTTACGGGAAAGATTGAGGGAGTACCAGTGGTCATTTTACCTCGCCACGGTAAGGAACATACGATTCCACCGACGCAGGTGAATTACCGGGCTAACACCTGGGCGCTTAAGGACCAGGGTTGTACCCATATCTTAGCCACTACTGCCTGCGGCTCATTGCGGGAAGAAATTAAACGAGGTGATTTCATTATCCTGGATCAGTTCATAGATTTTACCAGGCACCGGCCGATAACTTTTTTTGAAAAATTTGAGCCTGGCGACCTGAAACACACGGCAATGGCAGACCCTTTCTCGGAAACACTGAGACAGATTCTGATTAGGAATGCTCGGCGGCTGGGTCTGCCAGTCCACGAAACAGGGACAGTGATTACGATTGAAGGTCCGCGGTTTTCAACCCGGGCGGAGTCCAGGATGTTTCGTCTTTGGGGAGCAGATGTGATCAATATGTCGGTTGCCCCCGAAGCTATTTTGGCAAACGAAGCCGGATTGCCTTATGCCGTGGTAGCAGTGTCAACCGATTATGATTGCTGGAAAACTGACGAAAAACCGGTAAGTTGGGAAGAGATTTTAAGGGTTTTTCAGGCAAACATAGAGAAGGTTAAAAGTCTTCTAATTATGGCTATTTCTGAGCTGGCGAGTCTACAGGGAAATTCTAAAATTTGAGTATGCGTTTCATTTCCTGAAAGCGAGTTTCCACATCTTTTAAAGTAATTTTTTCCAGTCGTCTGGTGCTAAAATCTTCCACGGTAAAGGAAGCCACGACTGTTCCGTAAACAGTTGCTCGTCTGATTTCCCGCGGAGTAAAGCGGGGTTGGCTTGCCAGGTAACCGAGGAATCCGCCAGCAAAACTGTCTCCGGCCCCAGTTGGGTCCACTACCTGATGAAGAGGATAGGCGGGCACAGCAAAAAGTTCTCCGTTAGTGCAAAGAAAAACCCCATGTTCCCCCTTTTTGACGATGACGGTTTTCGGGCCGTGCGCCAAAAGTGCCCAAACAGCGGTCGGCAAATTGACCTTGCCAGTTAGCATCCTTGCCTCGGAATCATTGACAATGAGGATGTTAACTTTTCTTAGGAGTTTTTTCAGGACAGTTTTCTGAGTGCGAATCCATAGATTCATAGTATCACAAGCCACCATCTGGGGGGCCTCAATCGCCTCCAAAGTTTTTAGCTGGGTGAGCGGATCAGTATTAGCCAAGAAAACAAAGCGACTCTCCCGGTAGTGAGCTGGTATTTCCGGGAACTGGCCGAGGACATTTTGACAGACTGAAAGTGTCTCGGCTTCGTTCATATTTTCCCGATATCGTCCGGTCCACCGAAAAGTTTTGCCTGGGAGGACTTGCAAGCCAGCCAGGTCTATGGAATGAAGCTGTAACCTCCTTAAGTATTTTCGTGGGAAGTCCTGGCCAACTACGCTTAAGAGTCTTACTGGTGTGAATAAACTGGCAGCCAGAGCAAAGTAAGTGGCTGAGCCGCCGAGTACTTCTTTGGCCTGGCCGAAAGGTGTCTGAACAGTATCCAGAGCCACCGAGCCAACCACCAGGATAGGTTCAGCTTTCTTACAATTCAACATATCCTTATCTGGTGAGTTGTTTACTTCTTTCAGCGGCAGCTTTGACCGCCTCTTGTAAGATCAAGGACAGTTTTCTTCTTTCTAACACAGCCAGCCCGGCCAGAGTGGTGCCACCAGGAGAGCAGACTTTTTCCTTCAAGGTAGCTGCATCCTTCTTTTCTTTTTTCAGCATTAGGCCAGTCCCCAAGAGTAAACTGGAGACTATTGTTCGGCAATCTTTAGGGGGAAAACCCCACTTTCTGGCTATTTTCTCCAGAATCTCAGCCAGATAAAATAGGTAACCCGGACCACTTCCGGAAAGGGCGGTGAAACCATCCATCATATCTTCCCTAATTTTTATCACCATCCCCAAAGGTTGGAAAAGTCTCTTTACCAAGCCATCAGCTTGGTGGGCAAATCTGCCGGGAGTGTAAGCCACCACTCCCTGGTTTACTGTCACCAGAATGTTGGGCATCAAGCGGACAACCCCAATTTTCGCCGGAGCAAGACAATTTTCAATGAATCTGGTGGTAATCCCGGCGGCGACAGAAAGGATGAGTTTCCCCTCAGAAAAACAATCTTTGACCTCCTTAAGAACTAGTTCTACCTGGGGAGGTTTGACGGCTATCACCACCACCTGACTGGAGAGAACCAACTGACGATTATCCCTTACCGAGAATTTCCACTTTCGCTGAAGGGAATCAATTACTTCGGTTCGCAGGTCAGAGACGACAATCTGATTGGCGGATAGAATTTTCTCAGAAAGGAGAGCCTTCAGGAAGGCTTGACCCATATTGCCACAGCCAATAACTCCTAACCTAATTTTCTCAGGTGCTTGTCTGGTTTTAGCCACAGTAGATTTCAAAAAGGGCAAGATTATCCACCTTCTTCGCCTTCTACCTCGCCGACTTTGATGTCCAGATTGGCTCTATCTTCTACTCGTTCAACCAAGCCGTCCCGCACCCAGATCACCCGGTCAGAAACATCAAGCATTTTCAAGTCATGGGTGGCGGTGATGACACTAACCTTCTTTTCCCTGTTCATCTGTTTGAGAAGCTGGATAATTTCTTTGCCAGTGCGCAGATCAAGATTCCCGGTGGGTTCATCAGCCAAGATGATGGCTGGATCGTTAGCCAAAGCCCGAGCAATAGCCACTCTTTGTTGTTGGCCGCCAGAGAGTTCAAACGGCTTGTGGTGAATACGTTCTCCCAGGCCAACAGTCATCAGCAACTGCCTGGCTTTCTCCATAGCTTCATCAGTGGAAAGCCCGGCGAAAATCATCGGCAGCATAATATTCTTCAAAGCTGTCATCACTGGAATCAAGTTAAATGTTTGGAAGATATAACCAATTTTTCGGCAACGGAGCCAGGCCAGTTCATAAGCGTCCAGTTGAGCCACATCCACCTCATCAATATAAACTTTCCCTTCGGTAGGCTTATCTAGCCCACCAATCATATTAAAGAGGGTAGTTTTTCCACTTCCAGATGGACCCATAATGGAGATGTATTCTCCTTTCAAAATCTCCAAGTCAATGCCTTTCAGCACCGGGAGAGGTATCTTGCCCAGCATATAGGTTTTCTTTAGTCCAATTGTCCGAACAATCGCTTCTTTTGGCATGTTTTCCCCCTTTGGTCCTTCATCTTTATTTTAAACCTCTCTTCTCATTGCTTCAGCTGGTTCCATTCTGGCGGAAACATAAGCGGGATAGAGAGCCCCAATCACTGCCAGGGCAGTGCCCAAGATTATGGAAATAACCGAATACCTAAGTAAAGCACCAGCCGGGAAGATAGAAAGGAGGGCTCCGCCATACTGAATAAGAAAGACGATTGACATGATAAGCACACCGATGACCGAGCCAACGATGGAACCTAGTAAGCCGTGAGCCAAAGATTCAAGCAGGAATAGCTCCATGACAAACCTGTCCAGGGCTCCCAGACATTTCATTGTGCCAATTTCGCGAGATCGTTCAGTGACCGACATAAGCATAGCGTTAACAATGCCGACGACACACACCAGGAGAGAAAGAGAAACTAGCCAAATGGAACGGGTGTGAAGCTCTTCCTGGTTGTACTGAAGGGAGACCCTGATTGTTTCTGGGCCTTTTTCAATCAAGGCTCGGGTGAAAGCGTTGGTAGAAAAAACTGACATTAAGAAAGCGATGCCAAGAAGAATGGACATAGTCACGATGACAGAACGACCAAAACGAATCTTCAGGGAACGAAGACTCATCTGAAAAGCATTCTTGAACGGGAGCGATAACTGCTTCTCTATTTTTTTCGCCATGGTTCACCCTCTTCTTTTTTGCGGCAAATTTTCTTTCAGCCTTTCAGTTTCGCTATTATACTCCAAGGGCCAAAGTGGAGGCAAACATTTTTGCAAGGTTGGTTTCATCCTTCATGCTAAAATAATGGTGAAGGGAGGACAGATGAGACAAACTATCAAACAGGAATTTGTAAGGCTCTTTGGAGAAAGTAAGGAGATGAAGTATAAGGCTGCTCCTGGTCGGACTAATCTCATTGGCGAACATGTTGACTATCAGGGAGGTTATGTTTTACCAATCGCCATCAATCGCTTTATTGGTGCCTGGGCGAAAAAACGAGGGGATAGTTGGCTGCGGTTTTACTCCCTGACTTACCGGCAGAGTTATCAGGGCGATTTATCTTGTCTCCGATACGTTAAAGAATTTCCCTGGGCAAATTACATTTTGGGCGTGGCTACGGAGTTGAAGAAATCGGGAATACTTTCCTTCGGTTTTGATCTGGCAGTAGGCGGGAATGTTCCGGTGGCTAGCGGGCTAAGTTCCTCGGCTGCTCTGGAAATCTGTGTTGCTTCATTATTACTTGATTTAGCTGAAGTTCAGATGGAGCCGGTGGAACTAATTAAACTGGCGCGACGGGCAGAAAACGAGTTTGTTGGGGTCAACTGTGGTATTATGGACCAGTTTTCCAGTTATCTCTGTCGGAAACGGCACGCTCTGCTTCTTAACTGCACGACCTTAAGATATCAACAGGTGCCACTATCTCTGGGAGATTATACTTTCCTTCTGGTGAACACTCTCAAGGAAAGAGGTTTGCTTTCTTCGGCTTATAACCAGAGAGTGGCTGAGGTGAACCAGGCACTAAGGGTGGTGCAGAAGAGGTGGCCAGAGATAACCTATCTCGCTGAATTAAAGGAGGAGCAATTGATGGATTTTAAAGCCTCAATGGAGGAAACTATTTTCCGTAGGGCCTGGCACGTAGTTCGGGAAAACCAGCGGGTAATTGATTCCGTTAGATACCTCAAGGCCGGTAAAATATTAGAATTTGGTCAGTTGCTCTATGCTTCTCACGAGAGTTTGAAAGATTATTACCAGGTGAGCTGTCCGGAACTGGATTTTATCGTTGAGTTTTCAAGGAATTATTCAGGAGTGGCTGGAGCTAGGTTGACTGGTGGCGGATTTGGCGGATGCTGTTTGGTGTTGCTGAGGAAGGAGGTGGTTGGTGATTTCAAAGAGACTTTGCAAGCTGCTTACCAGAAAAATTTCCAGCGCCAGCCAGACTTTCTTTTAGTGGAAACAGCTGATGGGGCTTATTACTCACGCAATGACCAGGTTAGTTGCGAAAAGGAGGAGTCTTGTCCCAGCTGACAGATGAACTGGATGTTTACCAGAAGAAATTAAAACTTCTTCACGAGAATCTTTCGCGTGTAATCCGGGGTAAACCGGAATGCGTAGAGGTGGTGACTATGGCTCTCCTGGCTGGGGGTTCAGTGCTGATTGAGGATGTTCCCGGGGTGGGCAAAACTACTCTGGCCAAGGCTTTAGCCAGGAGTCTTGATGCGTCATTCAACCGTATTCAATTTACCCCTGACCTTTTGCCGGCGGATATTCTTGGCTCATCAGTCTACAATCCGGTGGATGGTTCTTTTGCCTTCCGGCAGGGTCCTATATTTTGTAATGTTTTGCTGGCTGATGAAATTAATCGCGCTTCTCCAAGAACCCAGTCGGCCCTTTTGGAGGCGATGAGCGAAAAACAAGCTACGATTGAGGGCCGTCGGTATACCCTACCGGAATTGTTCCTGGTTTTGGCTACCGAAAACCCTATAGAGTTTCACGGAACTTATCCCCTTCCTGAGGCTCAACTTGACCGATTCTTAATATTGTTGAGCATCGGTTACCCAGCGCCAGAGGTGGAAAAAGAGATTTTTTATCTGCAGATAGAACAGCATCCCCTGGAACTGATTAAACCGGTTCTGAGCGTGGAAGAAGTCTTGAGGATACAGCAGCAAGTTAAACAGGTGAAAGTACAAGATAGCGTGGCTGGTTACATCGTTAACCTTGCCCAGGCAACTCGCCAGGATTCACGACTGAGATTAGGAGTAAGCCCCAGAGGGTCCTTAATGCTTTTTCGGGCTGCCCAATCTTTTGCTTTCTTAAGCGGCCGTGATTTTGTTTTACCAGACGATGTTCAGTATGTGGCCCCCTATGTTCTTTCTCACCGAATTTTGCTCACGTCCAAAGCCCGCTATGGCGGAGCGTCTAATCGGGAGATTATCCAGGAGATTTTGAGAGAGGTGAAGGTGCCCACATGACAAGGGTTAGCGCTGAATTGAAGGCCATGTGGGATTGGTCTTGGTATGTGTGGCGTTACCGGCTCACCGATGGCGGTAAGGTTGTTCTCATTGCTATTTTTTGCTCGGGTATGGCTGCAGCTGTGTCTCTGGAAATACCGGTGTATCATCTCTTTATCTCCTTGATTTGTCTCTACGCTTTTTCTTGGATGACCAGCTTTCTTTTTCAGCCAAGAGTTAAGGTGAAGGGAAAATTTCCTGAGAGGGGAGTGGAGGGCATCCCTTTTGAAGTTATTTTCCTCTTGAAAAACCCTGGCCGGCGAGCAGTTTATGATGTGGGTGTCGGCTTGTTTGGTTTACCCCGATGTTTCCGGTTGCTTAATGAAGAGTTAATTTATCCTGTTATTCCTCCTGGGGGCCAGGCAAGGGTGAAAGTAACCATCCTGCCTCAGCGTCGCGGTTGGTATAAACTTCCGGATGCCCTGGTGTATACCTCTTTCCCTTTTCATCTTCGGCGAACCGGGGAGATTTTCCATCGCTTAGGTGCTATTACCATCTGGCCATCGTTTCAGCCAATCCAGACTTTGAATCTACCATTGAGCCAGCGGCATCAGCCTGGTGGTTTGGCTTTTGGCTCGCATTGCGGCGATTCGCCGGAATATGTGGGGAACAGGGAGTATCGGCCGGGTGACCCTGCCCGGCGCATTGATTTTAGGTCCTGGGCGAGACTAGCCAGGCCAGTAGTGAAGGAATACCAGGAAGAATATTACTCCCGAGTGGGTCTGGTCCTGGATACTTTTATCGGTCCAAGGCAGTCGGCCAAGCGTGAGATGGAATTGGAAGCAGCCATCTCTCTCACCGCGGCCATCGCCGAGGTAGTCTGCCAAGGAGAGTCTGTGGTGGACCTGTTTGCGGCTGGCTCTACTATCCATACTTTTCGGGCTGGAAGGTCAATTGGCCAGTTTCAGCAAATTTTGGATATATTAGCCTGTTTAGAAGGAAGTTATTTCTGCCCATTTGAAAAAATTCTCCCGAGTTTAACTGAAGAATATCAGGGAATGAGCGCGGTGATTTTTGTTTTTCTTCGCTGGGATGAAATTCGGCGGCAACTGGTTCAAAGAGCCAGAGAGGGCCAAAGTGTCAGCCGGGTTATTTTGGTGAAGAAGGATAAATTGGCGGTTGTGGTTGATTTGGATGGGAAGGAGATTGTTCAGGTTACTCCTGAAGAAGTGAAGAAAGGACTGCTGGACCAGTGATGAAGTTTCATCGGTTGTGGGGTTTCTTGTTGGTGTCGGTAAGCGGAACGGCTATGATTTTATTCTCGCAGCAGCTATTCTTTCCGCTTCTTCTAATTGGACTGGCTCTGGTCGGGGTAAGTGGTCGCTTCTTCATTAATCTCAGCCGCGAAAGAAGGGTGATTTTCTATCTGGTCTTGGCTCTTTTGTTTCAGATGATCAGGAGAACATTTTTCTATTTTCATCTGGGTTTTAGCGGTTTCTTCTTTTACTCTTTCTTTTATTTTCTCGGACTTTATTTCCTGACTCTTAGCGCTCTGGTGTTTTATTTTTTTCCGAAAAAGTTGCCAGCGGTGTTGGTGCTTTTTGGCGCTCTGGTGATATGTTCAGCCGGTAATATTTACGCCAGTGAAAGACAGGACCTCATTTTTCAATGGTTTAGCCTCGGTTTCACCGGACTGGCGACGGTATTTCTGACTAGCGGAAACTATTCAATTGGTGACAGTTTTTCCCTGGGAGGGGCTGGCTGGCGGGTGATAGCTTTGCTCGCTGTTCTTGCCATTAGTTTCTGGACAGGTCAGCAGGTTAGAAAGAATCGAGATGTTATTTCCCGGGCTTTCATTGAACGGCTGGCCAGAATGGAAAATCTCCGTTTTGGTTTTTCCACCACTGTAAAACTGGGTAGCGTAATAGATTTTCGTCACCGTATTAGAGAAAATACCCCAGTATTGAGGATTTTCGGGCTGAAGAGCCCAGAGTATTTGCGGGTAAGGGCCTATGATGAGTACCGACAGGCTGAATGGCGCGGGGATAGTTTACGAAAAGAAGTGCTGCCTGAAAGGCAAAGCAGACAAATTCCCGGTCAGGCATTTTTTCGCCTTCGGGAGACAAGATCCAGGGATTTCTCCCCAGTGGAAATTTGGCCTTCGCCCTTGATTGAAGAAGGAATGTTTGCTCCACTAAATACTGTCTATGTCTTGGCTCCGGTAAGCCGTCTGGAAATGGACCAACATAGAATTTTTGATACTGGTGAACTAGTAGGCGGATTCAGTTATACTGATTATGTTTCTCCAGAAATCTCACCGGAAATTTTATCAGTGCAGCAGAGAAGAAAATTGTTGTCCGTCCCAGAAAACCTCTCAGGAAAAGTCGGTGAATTAGCCCAGGAGATCTTTCAAGGGAAGAGAACAGTGGCAGAGAAGGTGGCGGCTGTGGAAAAATATTTTCAGACTCACTACCAATATAGCCTTACCATTCACATTCCCCCTGGTGAAGAACCCCTCAATTACTTTCTTCTGGAAAAACCAGCCGCCCACTGTGAATATTTTGCCAGTGGAGCAACGGTTCTCTTGAGGTTAGCTGGGGTGCCAGTGCGTTATGTAGTTGGTTTCCTGGTTGAAGAGCGTCACCCAATTGCTGGGTATTGGGTGGCCCGGAATAAAGATGCTCATGCCTGGGCTGAGGCTTATGGAGAAGATGGACGTTGGATGGTGGTTGAGGCTACTCCGCCAGAAGGATTACCCGGAAGAAGAAGATTGAATCAGTCAACTTATCTCTGGGATCTGGCCACTTTTTACCTCCAAAGATTTCAGGTTTTCTTGCGGGGAGAATTTCTGTCTTACCTAAAATCTGCCTGGATTAGTCTTAAGGTTTCTTTGCGGAAACTCTGGCAGGTAACTAAGTGGGATTGGCTGATTCTCGTCCTGACTGTCTTGTTAGCAATAGTTGTTTCTTTCTTTCTGCCTCGTTGCCGAAGGCAGGCTGATGTCCACCTGGTTATTCAGCACTTGCTGCGAAAGGTGGAGCGAACTTTACGGTGGCAGCATTTGGTGCGGGATAAAGCGGAAACTCTTCATCAGTTTGCCAATCGTTTGAGAGGGTTGAATCTGCGGGGTTATCACAGCGAGCGGCTGGCAGAATGGTTAGAAGCCTATGCGCGGGCAAGATACAGGGGAGAAATCAACCAGGAGAGCCTTCGGCAACTGACGAATCAGCTAAAGGCAGCCAGGACAGATCAAGGCAGG
>JAMWDF010000059.1 GCA_023818865.1 Candidatus Omnitrophota bacterium | reverse complement strand
TGGGAATAATCGCGGCTACCAAAAATAAACGATCCGGCCACCAGAATGTCAGCGCCAGCGGAAATCACTCTTGGAGCGGTATTTAGGTTAATGCCTCCATCCACTTCAATCTGATATTTTAGGTGCTTTTTCTCCCGGAGACTGGCCAGGGCTTCAATTTTGGGCAACGCTTCCGGCATAAACGTCTGACCGCCAAATCCTGGATTAACGCTCATTACCAGAATTTCCTCCACTATCTCCAGAAAGGGTTCAGCCTCTTGCCATTTGGTCCCTGGATTGACCACGACACACACCTTTTTTCTTGCTGCGGAAATCTCTCCAATCAACCAGCGATGGTCTAACTGGCATTCCAAATGGATGCCGATAATATTGGCTCCGGCTTCAGCAAATGACTGCCAATAACGTTCCGGTTGAGCAATCATCAGATGAGCCTCAAAGGGAAGAGCAGAAAAGGAGCGAATGGCCTTTAGCACCATTGGCCCGAAGGTGATGTTGGGAACAAAATGTCCGTCCATCACATCAAAATGGATATAGTCAGCCCCGGCCGAGGTAACAGATTCCACTTCCTGGCCCAATTTGCTGAAATCGGCTGAGAGAAGCGAGGGAGCGATCTTTATCATACAGATATTTTAGAGATACCCGCTTTCTCCGTCAAAGAACAATTATGGTTTCTTGTTCAAGAATGGGTCTGGCTGAAACTCCAGAGTAACTAAAGCGGCCACTGCCCGTGTCTCTATTTCTGCTGCGTCTCTGGGTTATATCTCCAAAACCGCACTCTTGACGATGACACCCATTGCGGATAAAATTTTCATAGCAGCGGGAGAAATTATGGAAAAAATCCAGGTGCTAGTAACCGATGGGTTTGAAAAGGAAGGAGTTGATATTTTAAGAGGCGCCGGCTTTCAGGTAACTGAGAGTAGCTCCCTACCAGTGGAAACACTTCTGGAGATTATTCCGAAGTACGATGTGCTGGTAGTCCGGAGTGCCACCAAAGTGCCAGCCGAAGTCATCCAGAAAGGGGAGCGGTTGAAGATTATCGGTCGGGCAGGAGTGGGGCTGGATAACATTGATGTTAGCGCTGCTACCGCTTCTGGCGTCATCGTGATGAACGCACCGGAAGGTAACACCATTTCTGCCGCTGAGCACACCATCGGTCTACTTCTGGCTATAGCCAGAAACATCCCTCAGGCTAACAATTCTGTTAAGTCCGGGTTATGGGAGAAGAAGAGATTTATGGGGACTGAACTTTATGGAAAAACCTTAGGAGTTATTGGCCTAGGTCGGATTGGCCGTCGGGTGGCTAATCTTGCCAGGGGATTGGGGATGAAAGTTCTGGCCCATGACCCGTTTGTTGGTCAAGAGGCGGTAAAGGAAACAGAAGTTAGTTTGGTCAGTTTGGAAGGGTTACTGAGACAATCTGACTTTATTACTCTTCATTTGCCCCTTACAGAAAAAACCAGAGGACTTATTGGAGAAAAGGCTTTTGCCTTGATGAAAGAAGGGGCAAGCCTTATCAATGTAGCCCGAGGGGGCATAGTGGATGAGCAAGCCCTGTATCAATTTCTTTCTCAGGGCAAGCTACGGGCAGCGGCTCTGGACGTTTTTGAAAAGGAACCGCTACCGGCGGATAGCCCGCTGCGGAATCTGGAGAATATAATTCTCACTCCGCATCTCGGCGCTTCCACCCATGAGGCTCAAGTGAATGTTGCCCGTGACCTGGCCAGCCAGATTGTGGATGCTTTTACCCGGAAAATTATTCGTAATGCGGTGAATCTGCCTACTCTTGACCAGTCATCTTTGGAAAAACTCAGGGGGTATCTTTCAGTAGGAGAGCATCTTGGTTGTCTGGTAAGGCAGCTGGCCGAAGGACCCATTAAATCAGCCTGTATTGAGTATAGTGGAGAAATAACAAACTATGATCTCTCTTTTTTGCGGTTGTATGTACTTAAGGGTTTGTTCTCCGACCAGCCCAGGGTGAATGTAGTGAATGTTTCCTTATTGGCCAAAGAGCAAGGTTTAGCCTTAAGTGAGCGAAGGGTTAGCAGTGCCGGAGAATTTCTTAATTTGATAACGGTGGAGGTGAAAGGAAAGAAGAAAGTGCAGGCGGCCGGCACTCTTATTCAAAGTCGGGAAGAAAGAATTGTCCAGATTGACTATTACTCAGTAGAGGCTACTCCGCAAGGAGTGCTGCTGGTCTGTTACAATGACGACCGACCGGGGATTATGGGACATATTGGTACTGTCCTAGGGAAAAAGGGTGTTAACATTGCTTCCATGACCCTTGGCCGGAAGAGAAAAGGTGGTACTGCGATTACGGTGTTGAATCTGGATGAAGAAATAGGCGAAGATGTCTTAAGAGAAATTGAGGCGTTTCCGGCAATCCATTCGGTTAAACTGGTAAGACTGTAATATGGAACCAACCCATCTGTATCCATACTACCGTAGCCGGTCCGTTATCGGCGGACCTGGCTGTAGCCTCATGTTCCTATCGGGATAACCTGCCGGAAATACCTCCTGGTTAGCTTGGTCTATGGCCAGATTAGCCACCAACAGGCTCGCTGCTTGGAAGAGCAGACGGGTAGTGAGGAGGTGAAGAGAATGGGCGAGAAATTTTTCCTGCTACTTCCCTGGATAATTATCCTCTGGGGGGCTGTTTCCTTGCTGATTGGCTACTGGTGGCGCAAGTATGTAGCTGAGCGCACTATGGCCGCGGCGGAAAAGCGTGCCCGAGAAATCATCCAGGAAGCTGAGAATCTTGTTCAAAGCAAAAAACGGGAAATTGATTTGGAAGCTAAAGAAATGGTTTTCCGTTTACGGGCTGATTTTGAAAGGGAGACCAGAAACAAACGTCGGGAGATGCAGTTTCAGGAAAAAAGATTGCAACAGAGAGAATTTAACCTGGAGCGCAAAGCAGAACTCCTTGAGAAGAAAGAAGCGGAGCTTAGTGAGCGAGAAAAGAACATCCAGGCCAAAGAAAATGCTGCTCTGGAGAAGGAGAAGGCTTACCTGGCCCTGATGGAGGAAGAGAAAAAACATTTGGAAAAGGTTTCCCAGATGAGCCGGGAAGAAGCCAGAAATGAATTATTGAAAGCGATGGAGGAGGAAGCTCGCAAGGAGGCCCTTAAGCTCCAACGCAAGATTGAAGAGGAAGCTCGGGAGAATGCAGAAAAAACTGCCCGGGAAATTATTCTGGGGGCAATGCAGCGGCTGGCTTCTGAAGAAGCTTCAGAAAGTACTGTCTCGGTGGTCAGTCTACCTAATGATGAAGTAAAGGGAAGAATCATTGGACGGGAGGGGCGCAATATCAGAGCCTTTGAGGCTGCGACCGGGGTGGACTTGATTGTGGATGATACGCCGGAAGCGGTTACCATTTCATCCTTTAATCTTTTTCGACGGGAAATCGCTCGGCTCTCTTTGGAAAGACTGGTGGTTGACGGGCGAATTCATCCCGGGCGGATTGAAGAGGTGGTAGATAAGGTAAAGAAAGAATTGGAAGAAAAAATCGTTCAGGAAGGGACCAATGCTATCTTTGAGGTCGGACTGGAAAATGTTAATCCAGAGTTAGTCAAATTGTTGGGACGCCTCAAGTATCGCACCAGTTTCGGGCAGAATGTTCTTCAGCATTCTAAAGAAGCAGCCTTCCTGGCCGCGATGATTGCTTCGGACCTCGGCCTGGATTCAAAACTGGCTAGGAGAGCCGCCCTTTTCCATGATATCGGCAAAGCGGTAGACCAGGAAGTAGAAGGCACTCACCCAGAAATCGGAGCGGAACTCTTGCGCAAGTATGGTGAAAATGAAATAGTGGTTCAGGCGGCTATGAGTCACCATCAGGATACCACTGTTGCCACTCCTTACACTTTATTGACTGCAGTCGCTGATGCCATCTCCGCCACCCGACCCGGAGCCAGGAGAGATACCCTGGAGAAGTATCTGCGCCGGATTGAAGATCTAGAGAAGATAGCATCTTCTTTCAAGGGAGTGGACACTGCCTATGCTATCTCTGCCGGTCGGGAAGTTCGGGTGATAGTCAAGCCTGATCAGACAACGGACGAGGACGCCCATATCCTTGCTCGGGAGATAGCCAAGAAAATAGAGGAAAATCTTCAGTATATCGGTCAAGTTCGGGTAACCGTTATCAGAGAGAAAAGAGAAACAGAGATAGCCAAGTAAAGTGAGACAACTTGACGAGAAAAGAGCGTTAAGGGTAGAATTAGCAGTACGGGGCGGTAGTTCAGCGGCCTAGAATGCCAGACTGTCGATCTGGATGTCGCGGGTTCGAATCCCGTCCGCCCCGCTTATATTATGCACAAGGACGAGTCTGGATGGAGACTTGCCTCAAAAAAAATGGCTGACCAATCTGATCTCAAGATATACTGGCATACCTCCGCCCATATTCTGGCGCAGGCGGTGAAAAGGCTTTTCCCAGAAGTAAAACTGGGCATCGGGCCGGCGATCGAAAAGGGATTTTATTACGACTTTTTCCGGCAAGAACCTTTTACTCCGGAAGACTTAACCAGGATAGAAGCGGAGATGAGAAGAATTACTGAAGAAAATCTGCCAGTTATTCGCCAGGAGATTCCCAAGGAAGAAGCCAAGGAGATACTCAAAGATGAACCTTTCAAACAGGAAATTTTAGAAGAAATTCCAGAAGATCTGGTTATTTTCTATCAGCAAGGCGAATTCAGGGACCTTTGCCAGGGACCGCATTTGGCCAATACCGGCCAAGTGCGTCATTTCAAACTTCTCTCTGTAGCTGCCTCTTACTGGAAGGGAGATGAAAAACGGGAGAGCTTGCAACGGATTTACGGAATTTCTTTCCCAGAAAAGAAATCCCTGGATGAGTATCTGGTCTTTCTTGAAGAGGCGAGAGAAAGAGACCACCGCACTTTAGGCCAGAAACTCAATCTTTTCAGCCTTCATCCCGAATATGGCTCCGGACTGGTTTTCTGGCATCCTAAGGGTGCAGCGGTCCGCAAGGTGATTGAAGATTTCTGGAGAACTGTTCATTTGGAGAACGGATATCAGTTGCTTTATACCCCGCACATCGCTGACCTAACTCTCTGGGATTGCTCTGGGCATACCTCTTTCTACCGCGAGAATATGTTTCCACCGATGGAGTTGGATTCCGGCCAGAAACTCCAGTTAAAACCCATGAATTGCCCTTTCCACATTCTGGTGTACAAGAATTCGCGACGTAGTTACCGGGAATTACCTCTTCGCTGGGCGGAATTGGGGACTGTTTACCGGCTGGAAAAACAGGGAGTGCTTCATGGTCTTCTCCGGGTTCGTGGTTTTACCCAGGACGACGCCCATATATTCTGTACTCCCGAGCAGCTGGAAGAAGAAATCGTTGGGGTAATCAAACTGGTTTGTTATTTTTTGAGCAGTTTTGGTTTTAAGGACTATCGGATTTTCCTTTCTACCAGACCAGAAATATACGTGGGTACAAGAGAAAACTGGGAACGGGCCACCAAGGCGTTGGAAGAAGCGCTGAAAAAGCAGGGGTTAGCTTATGAAATAGACCCGGGGGCAGGGGTTTTTTATGGACCGAAGATTGATATCAAAATCAGAGACTGTCTTGGTCGTGAGTGGCAGTGTTCCACTGTCCAGGTAGATTTCAACATCCCGGAAAGATTTAATCTCACTTATGTTAACCAGGCAGGCAAAGAACAAGCGCCCATAATGATTCACCGGGCTATCCTTGGTTCCCTGGAACGTTTCTTTGGAGTACTGATTGAACATTATAAAGGGAATATGCCATTCTGGTTGGCTCCAGTCCAATGTCGGGTGCTACCCATCGCTGACCGGCATCTGCCCTATGCCCGGGCCATCCAGGAGGCCTTGAAAAAAGAATTCCGGGTGGAGGTAGATGACCGAAACGAGAAAATTAACCGAAAGATCAGAGATGCCGAAGAAGAAAAAATTCCACTGATGTTAATTGTTGGCGACCGAGAGCAGAAGCAAAAGCTTGTTTCAGTCCGTTGGCACGGCGAGGGGAGGCAAGGTAGTCTACCAGTAGACCAGCTTAGGGAATTACTGGAGAAAAAATTAGCCTGCCATGAGTGAAAATATTTCATCTTGACTTAATTTGTAATCAAGATTAAAATATGAAGAAGACTGGGCAAATTTTAACTGAGATCTTAGCTACAGGGAGAAGCCATCGGAGATAGATGGCCTAAGGATAGTCAAAAGCGCCACCGGGTTAATTTTCAAATTCGAGTGCCTCAGGTACGTTTGATCAGTGAAGAGGGTACTCAATTAGGGATTATCAACCGGGACCAGGCGCTAAGAATGGCTCAGGAAAAGATGCTAGACTTGGTAGAATTAGTACCCACAGCTAATCCACCTATTTGTCGGCTGATGGATTATAAGAAGTTCTTGTATGAGCAGAAGAAAAAAGAAAAGGAATTGCGGAAAAAACAAAAGTTAATGGTGCAGAAGGAAATAAGGATGACTCCAGAGACCAGCGAGCATGATTACCAATTTAAGAGGCAACATATAGAAGAGTTTCTGAAGGAAGGATATAGAGTGAAGGTAACCATCTTTTACAAAGGGAGAGAAATTCTCCACAAGGAGCGCGGCTATCAGTTATTGGAGCGGTTGCTCAAAGATTTAGCCGCCGTTGGAAAGGTAGAAAGACCAGCCAGGTTGGAAGGCCCGCGTCTTTCTATCAACTTGATTCCTGTTTGACCTACTCACCAGGAAAAACTATGCCCAAACTGAAAACAAAAAAGTCTGTAGCCAAAAGGTTTAAGATTACCGGGACAGGCAAGGTGAAACACTATCCAGCTGGAGGAATGCATCTATTAGGCAAGAAAAGTTCTAAACGAAAACGTAGATTGAAAAAAGCCCGGTTGCTGAAGAAAAAAGGTGATATTAAAGCGATAAAAAGGTTGTTGCCTTATGGCTGAAAGGGGAGTGAACCATGCCAAGAGTTAAACATGCGCCGGCGTCCAGAGCCAGACACAAGAAAGTGTTGAAGAGGGCCAAGGGTTACCGCCAGGGACGCTCAAAACTGTTTAAACGGGCTAAGGAATTTTCTGAACGTGCCTTAACTTATGCTTGGAGAGACCGGCGGCGGAAAAAGCGAGACTTCCGTCGGCTATGGATTGCCCGGCTCACTGCTGCCTGCCGGGGTCAAGGAATTTCTTACAGTGCCTTCATGGCTGGAGTGAAAAGAGCAGGCTGGGCAATTAACCGCAGAAGTCTGGCGGAGATTGCCTTCCAGGAGCCAGAAATTTTTTCCCGGTTGGTAGAAAAAGTGCGCTCTCAATAATGAGGGACGTATGTGAGAACGTTTAGAAACTTTATTTTCTTGGTTATTTGTCTTTTTGTTATGTTCCTTAATTACCAGTTACTTTCCAACGTCCTTTATCCTCCGCTCTTCTACCTGATTACCTTTGAAGTTATGCTGCTCTCGTTGATGTTGGCCGATTTGCTCCTCTTTTGGGGTCAGCACCAGGAGATTACCGCCTTGAAACGGGAAGTTGACCGGCAGCGTCTGACTATTTCCGATTACCAGGTAGAGTCAAAATTGCTGACTACCTTGCGAGATATGATGGAACACTTCAGAAGCGATTATTCTTTGGAGGAGACCCTGGAAAAGATAGTGGATTCGGTAGCCAGTCACTTCCATCAGGAGACAGTTATTCTCCAGTTATTTGGGGAGAAGTTTTACCGGGTTGTTCGGGGAAATGAGGTAGAAGTCACCCAGGAAGTACTGGAAGAAGTGGTAATAAGAGGTCACCCGGTGCTGATCAACAATACCGGCAGTTTCTCTGAATACCAGCGTTTTAATCAGCAGAAAATCCAGTCTATGATTATCGCTCCCTTAGTGCGTTCCCGGGATGTGATTGGTCTATTGGGTGTGTTTTCTGGGCAGCCTGATCGTCGCTTTACCTCCCGGGACCTTGATCTGTTGAGAATGGTCATTGCGCCGACCTGTTTGATCATTGAAAATACGGAACTCTTTGAGAAAACAAGAATCCTGGCTATCACCGATAGTCTTACCCAGGTGTATAACCGGGGACATTTTGAACGGGTTTTTTCTCAATTGTTTTCTGATTTTCATCGGCGCAACGAACCAGTTTCTTTAGCAATGTGTGACATTGACCATTTCAAAAATTACAATGATACCAATGGACATCAAGCTGGAGACAAGGTGCTAAGAGAAATCGCTACCATCCTGAAAAAGGGGACAAAAGGCTCGGATATTGTTGCCAGGTATGGAGGAGAGGAATTTGTGATTATTTTCCCGCAGACGACCAAGGCAAATGCTATAAAGATTTGTGAAGACCTCCGGTTGAAAGTCCAACAATATCCTTTCCTTAATGAAGATTTCCAACCAGAAAAAGACCTCACCCTGAGTTTCGGAGTAGCCAGTTTTCCCGAGGATGCTACAAGCCCGCAGGAATTACTGAAAAAGGCTGATGAGGCTCTTTATCAAGCAAAAAATAGAGGAAGAAATCAGGTAGTGGCTCAATGAAATGTTTAATCTTCCTTTTCTAGCCAGTTCAAAACCAGTTTCCAGCACTCTTCTACTATTCTGGTTTTCTTTTCTTCAAAGATCCTTCTGATTTCGGCAATTTTTTCCTGAACCTGCCGCTGAACAACGGCTGCTTCCTTCTCTAACCAGGCCATCTGTTCTTTTTCCCAGGCTTGTAAGATTGTTTGCCTCTCTTTTTCCTTTTCTTCCCGGTAGGATTTGACTTTCTCCGTAACCCTTTCCTTTATTTCCTCAGCCTTCTTCCTGGCATTTGTAAGAATCTCTTCTGCCTGCCGCTCGCTTTGCCTAATTTTTTCTACTGTTTCTTTCACCATGCTTTTGTTCCCAGAAATTTCCCTTTATTATACTCCAGGTGAACTCCATTGGGAAATAACAAACGGACGCTCTTTTGTATTGATGATAATTGCTCCTGCTGAAAGATAAAATATTTCTCTTATAGGTATTTTTTCACACCACATTTCAGACTTTTGTGGCTTGCCCTTAATCAGATAAAGACAGCGCAACTGTTTTAAGTCTTCACTCACCTTCTTACCAGGACCTATCCGGCCGACTATTGCTACCTCCACTCTTTTCCCCTGGAGCAAGTGACTATTTTCCTCAGTTAGCTCAGAAACAAAAAGCAGCCGACAGCTTCCCTGTTCAATCAGGTAAACTGGATAGCTACCTTCAGAATGAGAAGAAAGGAGTTCCACCCGGCCAGCTGGCGTTTCCACCGACTGACCGGCCTGAAGAAAGATTCTGTTAACTGTCCTTTCCCTATCTGCTGGTTGGCCGGGAAAGAATCTGTCGCTTCCGGCAGGCTGATAAACAGGAAAGTTCCGGAAGGCTTTTTCTATCTGGCGGACCGCCCCCCAGCCATCCTGACTGATTTCTGAAAAAAACACTCCTGTAACTTGCCTGATTTTTTTCTTCCGGGCAAAAGGTAGAACAGTCTGGCTGAGGCTACGTTGCCAGTCGTGGTCCGGAGCAAGAATAACCAGATGGCTGTTTTGAACAAGGCCACAGATTACCCGCGGAGTAGAGAAAACCGTTATTGTCTGCTGTCTTTCCGGTAGACGGTTAATCACCAGCAATCCGCCCAAGACCACCAGGAAAAAGAATTGCCAGAAGAGTTTTCTCTTTTCAGGCAAAGAACTCATCAGGGTAAGTAGCCAGCTGTAAAAAACTATTACTGCCGGAAAAGGAAGTTGCCAGGAGACCACTGGAGAGATGCGAGCCAGGAGAGTAGTCAGCCTGAGGAATACTGTAGCCAACCAGCGGGCAGGTAGGCAAAAAAACGCTGGCCACCACCAGAAAAGAAATCCGCAGATGGTTGTGGCTCCTGCGACTGGAACGAGTACCAGATTATTGATTGCTCCGGTAAGTGATATCTGGCCAAAGTGAAAAAGTGTCAAAGGAAAAACAAAAATATATGCTCCCAGACAAGCTGCCCAGAACTTACGAGCAGGCAGTTTACCCAGGGGATTTTTTTCCAGCCAGTGGGCAGTTAGAAGAATCCCAAAAGTAGCGACAAAAGAGAGCTGAAATCCTGCTTCAAACAAAGCCAGGGGATTAGCCAGGAGAATGACCAGAGCCGCCAGAGCCACTGAATGTATTCCGGATATCTCCCGGCTGAGTGCCTCGCCAAGGAGAAAAAAAGAAATCATCAAACCCGCTCTAAGTACCGGCAACTGTAATCCGGTCAGACCAACATAAACCCAGACTAAAATAAGGCCAGCCAGTGAAAAAACCCGGTGATAACGAGAAAACCGGCGGCGCAGAGGAAAAGAGAGAACAAACCACAGGAAAAACAGAAAGCCCACGTGCAACCCGGAAATGACCAAAAGGTGGTAGCTACCAGTGCGCAGTCCAAGCACTCGGAGAAAAGATGGAGGCCTGATTCCTCCAAGAGTAATAGTCTGTAACAATTTGGCTTCTTCAGGGAAGCCTTTCAGGTAGTAGGCAAACCTTTTTTCCACTCGGCGGCGCAACCAGGAAACTAAACGGAAACGAAAGGAAGACCGAGGCTCAGTTACTTTTTGTTGAAGACTTCTGGCCTGCCAGAAAACGCCCCGACTGAGCCAGACCCCAGTCCAGTCAGTTTGCCCAGGGTTTTTCTGACTATCCAGCCGACTAAGACTCACCCTGTTCAATTCAATCTTCTGGCCTGGTTCTACGAAGAAATCCGCCGGGACATTCCCCAGAAACCTTCCGGCCCAGCTTCTCTCCTGTCCACCGGGAAGGGAAAAACCTTCTGCTTGAATAAGAAGATGGGTGGAAAAAATCTCTTCTTTCACTTTGGCTAGGACCATCCCTTTGACAGAATCCATTCTGCCGGGTAGGTTGTCTTCTTTAAGTCCGGAAAGAGCTGAAATTTTCTGGTTGGTTAGAAAAAGGCCGAGAACAAAAGCGACCACAAACCAGGCTGCACGCCGGCCAAGGAAAAAACAAGGAAGAGCGGCTAAAGCCAAAACAACCCAGGGTAGATTATTTTGGAATAGCCACCAGCCAGAAACTATACCCGCTATGAAGGCTGTTAGCCAACCTGGCAGTAGATTTAACATCCCGGATGGAAGTTATTTCTTTTTCCCCAGGAGCCAGGTTCCGCTGAACGGGAAACTGGTTCTCCCTTCCAGGAATATCTTCTCAAGGTCTGGAGAAAAATCTACGTTCAGTTTTTCGCCAGAAGCAGCCAGTACACTTACCGGCGGATTCACCTGGTTAAGAAGATAAGCCACTATGGCCGCGGCGACTGTCCCTGTCCCGCAGGAAAGAGTTTCGGCTTCCACCCCCCGTTCGTAAGTCCGTATCTTTAAGGTGTTCTTGCCGGTTATCTCAATCCAGTCAACGTTGGTACCAGCAGGTTGAAAAAATGGGTGGAAACGAACCTGAGGTCCTTGCCGGCTGACCTGGACTGCAACTATCTCATCTACCAAAATGACGGCGTGGGGTACACCGGTATTAATAAAGTGCACTGTCAGCTGGTGCCCATCCACTGTTATCTTTTGATTAAGATTGGGTTTACCCACTATCCTCATGCTAGTTCTAATGCTGGCTCCAAGAATAAATGTCTCATGGATTCCCGCCCTGGTTTCCACTGTCAACCGTCTCTTGGAAGAAAAATGTTTCAGGCTGATAAACCGGGTCAGACAGCGCAGCCCATTGCCGCACATTTCTGCTTCAGAGCCGTCCGGGTTGAAGATGCGCATTCTAAAGTCAGCCTTGTTGGATCTTTCTAGGAGAAGAAGGCCATCGGCTCCTACGCCAAACTTCCGGTGGCACATAAGTTTAGCCAGACGGCCGCCGTCACGAATTTTACCGTTGAGATTATCCAGGACAACAAAATCGTTCCCTGAGCCAACAAGTTTGACAAATTCCATATTTCCGCCAGGTTTATTCTCGCTTTCAGTTTAGGCCTAACGCTGGCAAGTTTACCCTCACTCCAGAAGGTTGTCAATTAGCATTAGACAGGTTATAATCACCGTGGTAACAGGATAAACAATGCGGGTAGTGGTCCAAAGAGTGAAAACAGCCAGTCTAACGGTTAACGGAAGTAGGGTGGGTAGCATAGGTCATGGCCTGGTGATTCTTGTGGGATTTGGCCACCAGGACGATGAAACTGATGGAGAGGAACTCGCAGGCA
>JAMWDF010000058.1 GCA_023818865.1 Candidatus Omnitrophota bacterium | reverse complement strand
TTTGAAGGCCGGGGGAAAAGTGGAAAGGTATGAAAAACCAGAGATGGCTGCTTTTGTTAGCCAACTCCACCAGAATTTCTTTCCCTTTCCATTGAGTCTCTTAATGCCTTTATCCACCTTTAAAGGTTATTTTAGCCAGTTACTTTACCAGTTGAGATATGTAGGCGGGCAGTCGGTCAGTCTCACCGAACTTTTCAATCTAATTTTAAAACCGGGAAACTGGTCACAGCTGTCTTTTCTTGTTTCTTTAAAGAATACCAATGCTTATTTCGGATTGCTGACAGACATCATCGCAGCCAGCGGTAATAATTACCGTTTGGGCTATCTTCAGACCGGCGGCCGAATCTACACGGGAGCCCTGGGAGGAAGTGAGCAGACTGGTTATCGGGTGAGAAACTTCCCGGCTCAACTGGGCGGCCGGGAAATCATCCGTACCTATCTGGAAGACGCTGGCCGACCTGAGGCTGAATTCCTTACTTTCAAACTTACCCGGCCAGCTACCCTTTACCTGGCTCTGGACATCAGCCATCCTGCCCCAGAAATTTTTCTGAATCAGGGGTGGGAAGAAACTGATTTGACCATTACCGTAGCCAGACCACCAACTTATACTGACCAGGCTCAGTTTCTTCTTTACCGAAAAGAATTTAGCCAAGAGGAAACTTACCCGTTGGTCGTCACCTTACCGGGGAATAATGCCCCTGGCAGCAAGATGTATTTTGTGATAGCGGACGCTGGCACCTTCCCTTTCGGGATTGATATGATTGTTACTGCTCACGCCTCACTGTTAACAGACCATCCGGAGACCGCCGCTCTTTTCCAGCCAAATAACAGCAACGAGGGAGGCATCATCGTGAATGAAAATGGCATCTCAGTTGACCCTCAAACTGGGTGGCCTTTAGTCCATGTGGATATGGTGGGGCAATTTGATGCCAATGTATTTGTCAATACTGAGGGCGGAGAAACTGCTCAGTTATCAGTGGACAGCTTAACTGATTCTCAATTGGTCAGCCACCTCATTAAGAACAATGGTTTTCGCTTGATAGACACTTACAACGATCGGTATCCAGCATTTGGCGCGGCCAGCCAGGTTCTCCTGGTAGAGAAATTACTCGGTCAAGACATCGATCCGCTCCGCTTTGAACTACCAGCTGAACAACTGGGTACTTTTACTAACATGAATTTACTCAACAGTCCTAATTTGTGCGCAGTTCATTTGAAAAGCATTGCTACAGACGCAGATTTTAACCTGTGGTTGGCAGAAGAAGATAACCGCGGACTTAATTATGGTGCTATTATGGAAGCCCTGAACACTGCCCAGGGATACACTTATTACCTTGGTTCCCCTGACAACCAGGTAACAAAACTGGAATTCCTGAAACAGTTAGGCCGAAGCGCTGAAGGAGAACTTAGCCTGGGAGTAATAGTCCAACTGCCTGAAGGAAAAACTCTCAGAATAGTAGCAGCATTTTTCCGGCAGAATTACTTCACTGATGTCTATGACCCGGTGATCGGTGACTTTTTGGTCCTGCCCTGACAACAAACAAGGACTCAAGCATGTCCTTTAAGATCGCTTTTGTGGGGGCTGGCAGCTTAGGTTTCACCAGAAAACTGATGAGCGATATCCTCGCGGTGCCTGAGTTCAAAGACATAGAGATTGCTTTCACTGATATCAGCGAGCAAAACCTGAAAATGGTTTATACACTTTGCCAGAGGGACATCAAGGCTAATGGACTGAAAACGAAACTTACTGCCACCCTTGACCGCAGGCAAGCGTTGAAAAATGCCAGATACATCGTGAATGTGGCTAGGGTTGGTGGGCTGGAGGCCTTTCAGCTGGATATTGAAATACCATTGAAATACAGAGTAGACCAGTGCGTCGGAGATACCTTATGCCCTGGAGGTATCATGTATGGTCAGAGAGGTATTCCAGTCGTGCTGGACATCTGCAAAGACATAAGAGAAGTTAGCGAGCCAGAAGCGTTCCTCCTCAATTATGCTAACCCCAACGCGATGTTGACCTGGGCAGCAAATAAATACGGCCAGGTTAGAACCATCGGGTTGTGCCACGGAGTCCAGGCAGGTCATGCCCTGATTGCCAATGCCTTCGGACTGAAAAAAGAAGAACTAGACATTATTGCTGCCGGTATTAACCATCAAACTTGGTATATTCAAATTCGCCATCAGGGGAAAGACCTGACCGGAAAACTCCTCAAGGCACTTGAGAGCCACCCGGTTTACTCCAAAACAGAAAAGGTCCGGATAGATATGCTGCGTCGTTTTGGATACTTTAGCACAGAATCAAATGGTCACCTAAGTGAATATCTCCCTTGGTACCGGAAAAGACCAAAAGAAATAAGACGCTGGGTTGATTTAAACTCCTGGGTCAACGGAGAGACAGGAGGGTATCTCCGGGTGTGCCAAGAAGGCCGAAACTGGTTTAAGAAAGAGTATCCCAAATTACTCAAGGAACCACCTCTTGTCTTTTCAGCGGAAAAACGTTCTCAGGAACACGGCAGTTATATTATTGAAGGGCTAGAAACTGGACGGATTTACCGCGGTCATTTCAACGTAGTCAACGATGGATGCATCAGCAACCTACCTGATGATGCCGTGGTGGAAGTACCTGGTTATGTTGACGCCAATGGAATCAACATCCCCCGGATTGGCCATTTACCCTTAGGCTGCGCTGCAGTCTGTAATGCTAGTATCAGTGTCCAGCGGCTGGCTGTGGAAGCTGCGGTCAGAGGTGATGATTTGCTCCTAAGGCAGGCAATGATGATGGACCCACTCACTGGCGCAGTCTGCAATCCTCAGGAAATCTGGCAGATGACTGATGAGTTGTTAGTGGCCCAAGCAAAATGGTTACCCCAGTACACCCAAGCCATCAACGAAGCAAAGAAAAGACTACGCCAGGGGAGACTGCTGCCAACAAAGAATTATGCTGGCGCTGCAAGGCTATTGAAGAAAAAGTAAAACTACCTGGAGCCTACCTGCCTGACCTTGATGAACTTGCCGGTTAACGAAGACTCGCGAGCTGCCAGACAGATGTAAGCGCTTTGAATACCAGTTTCAATCGGAGTGCGAGATTTTTTAATCTTTCCTTTAATTAGCCCGATAAAGTCTCTTGCCAGTTCAAAATCTCCTCCAAAGTGACTCAAGGCTTCGGCAGCTTTTTCTACGGTAGTAAAGGGCCGATGGTGATGGACCACTTTCAGCTCATTCCGGTACCAGTCAAAACTGAGAGTGCCTAAATAACCACTGATAATCGCCCCGCGCGCTCCGGCTTCTCTCCTGGTAAAAAATACCTGGCTGTAAACCCCATGGCCACCAGAAACAAACTCTACTACGGCGCTGGAGCAATCTTCGTTCGTCCCTGTTTCCAGGTTCCCACAATCAACACTGTAAAGACAGAAATGGTCATTGGTATGGTAACCAGAAAGATTTCTTGCCCTGTTCCGGGGACTTTCCAGACAGGTTGCCTCTTGTTCACATTCAGAACAACGTAAACCGGCCTTTTTCCTTCCGCCGAAGACCTGCCCAAAGGTGGCCATTGCCCCTACCCGGACTATAGAAGAACCCATTAGATAACAAAGGTAGTCAAAGTCGTGAGTGGCCTTCTGAAGAAAAAGGCCACCGGTGATAGAGTAGTCCCGATAAGGCTGCTCCCAGTATACCGTTCCATAAGGCACGAAGTTAAAAGCGTGGACATGTACTGGCTTACCCAAATCGCCTTGATTAATATGGTCTTTAGCCAGTTGGCACAGGGGAGAAACCCGAAGGGGAAAACTGACGACCACCTGACACCGGGAATTCTCAAAAGCTTTCTCCAGAGAAATGGCTTGTTTCATCGTAATCGCCACCGGTTTTTCTAAGAAAAGCGGCAAATCATAACGGGCCACCTGGCTCGCTAATGGCGCATGGAGATGACACCGTGTCCCGATGAAAATGCCATCAAGATTGGCTTTTCTTACCATCTCCTCTAATGACAGATAAAACTGAACATCTTTTCTGTCAATCTCAGCCAGCCGCTGGCTAACTCCTTCTTTGTCAGGGTCAACTACCGCTGCCACCCTGATATCTGGTTCCACCTGTCTTAAAGGGCCATTAATTACCCCGTGAGCCCTTCTGCCATAACCAATCACCCCTAATCTGATCATCTTTTCTCCTTTCACGCCCAATGAGGTTATCGCTCAATTTTAATCTCTGGCTGAAATTTGTCAATCAATTGACAAAGAAAGTCTTCAAGAGTAAAATACTCAAAACTAAAGGAGGCTCTATGAAAAAGTCGCTTGAATCTCTCTTGAAAGAGTTTCGCTGTCCAGGAAGTTTTTATCGAGGAGCACCTTTCTGGGCCTGGAATGGGAAACTAGAACCAGAGGAATTACAAAGACAGATCAGAATTATGCACCGGATGGGGCTGGGAGGTTTTTTCATGCACTCCCGGGTTGGTCTAGATACCGTCTACCTTTCTGAAGATTGGTTTCGCTGTGTGCGAGCCTGCGTAGAGGAAGCAGAGAAATTAAAGATGTATGCCTGGCTGTATGATGAAGACCGGTGGCCATCCGGAGCGGCCGGAGGGCTAGTGACCCGAGACCGCCGCTTTCGGATACGCTCACTGGTAATGTCGGTCACGAGAGATCCGAGGGAATTAAGATGGAGAAGAGAAATCCTAGCCGCTTTTGTGGCATCAGTAGAAGGGTCTTCGGTCAGTGGGATACGAAGGATTCCGCCAGGGAAGAAGGTAAATCAGTTAGAGGATGGTGAATCTCTGCTTATTTTCTCAGTAAGAGTAGTTGAACCCAGTCCCTGGTTTAATGGTTACACCTACTTGGATACTCTTAATCCAGAGGCAGTCCAGGAATTTATCCGCGTTACTTACATTGCCTACCAGAAAAGGTTCAGGCGGTTCTTTGGTAAAATCATTCCTGGTATTTTTACTGATGAACCTAATTACGGAACAATGATGGCAGAGATATTTGTTGGAAAAGAAAATTGCCTTTCTGTCCCCTGGACTGATCAGTTACCGAAATTATTTAGGAAGCGCTATGGCTACGACCTCATTGAATACCTGCCAGAGATATTTTTTGACCCGAAAAATCAACCGGTGAGTAAAGCCAGGTATCATTACCACGAGTGTGTCACCCATCTTTTTGTGGATTCCTTTGCCAAACAGATTGGTCAGTGGTGTAGCCGTAACCGGTTACTTTTCACTGGCCATGTTCTGGCTGAAGACACTCTGGCCAGCCAGACCGCAGTGGTTGGTGATGCTATGCGTTTTTACCAGTATATGCAAGCGCCTGGCATGGACCTCCTCACAGAAAGGGAGCGAATTTTCACTGCAGCCAAACAGGTAAGTTCAGTAGCCCACCAGCTGGGAAGAAGGTGGCGATTAACAGAAACCTATGGTTGCACTGGCTGGGACTTCCCTTTCTCCGGTCACAAAGCCTTAGGAGATTGGCAACTTGCCCTGGGTATTAACCTGCGCTGTCAGCACCTTGCCTGGTATACCATGCTGGGCCAGGCTAAACGCGACTACCCGGCGGCTATTTCCTATCAATCACCTTGGTGGCACCTTTACCCCAAAGTGGAAGACTACTTCAGCCGACTCATTTCAGTACTCAGTCGCGGCCAGGAAGTCAGAAATTTGCTACTAATTCACCCGATTGAGTCCATGTGGCTTAAATTCAAGGCTAACTGGGAAAAAAGCGAAGAAGTCAAAAAATACGACCAGTATTTTTGCGATTTAACCAATTTGCTTCTGGCTTATCACCTTGACTTTGATTATGGGAATGAAGAACTTTTAGCCAAGTATGGAAGAATCGGAAAACAAAATGGGCAACTTACCCTAACAGTGGGAAAAGCTAACTACACCACGGTATTGGTGCCAGAAATGCTCACTATGAGAAGTTCCACTTTCCAGCTCCTAAGACGTTTCCGGGAAGCCGGTGGACAAGTAGTCTTCACAGGAAAAGTTGCTTCATTTCTGGATGCTTGTCCTACTGAAGAGGTGAAAAGACTGGCAGACAATTGTCCGGTTTTTCCGGAAAGTGGTTCTGAGCTGATAAAAGAACTGGAAAAAACTTGCCGGAGAGTTTCCATTACTGACAATTCCGGGAAGGAATTAACATCAGTTCTTTATCTCCTTTGTGAGGATAAAGAAGCTTTTTACCTTTTTGTGTGCAACACTGGTGAGAACTTTCTCTCTTCTCCAGAAGAAAGATACAACCAGGTCATGGTCCGCGAAAGAACCATTGCCTGCCCGGAAGTAATTATCCGGGGCTTCCCAGCCTGGGGGCAACCAGCCATAGAACTTGACCCTGAGACCGGCCAGCCTTTTTCGGCTCAGGTCAAAAATGATGATAACGGCTGGCAAATTCACACAGATCTTCCTGCCATTGGCAGTCGTCTCTTTATCATTCCCAGGAAAGAAAAAATTGCTGCTGAAGTTAGACCAACCCTCCAAGAAGTTAGCCGCCAAAAGTTGATTAAGGAAAGATGGAATATCTCTCTTTCTGAACCAAACGTACTGGTTCTGGATAAACCCGAATACTGCCTGGGAGAAAATCAGTGGCACCCAGCCGAGGAAATTCTGAGATTGGATAAACAGATAAGAGAAAAACTGGGGATCCCAGTCCGTGGGGGCGCAATGATTCAGCCCTGGGCGAGAAAAAGAAATCCCAGACCAAAAAGACTACCCATTGCTCTAAGATATCCTTTCCAGGTAGACAACTTGCCCTTAGGTCCACTTTCACTGGCGATAGAAAAACCTGAACTTTATCGGATACAATTGAATGGCCAGGAAATTAACCCGGTCACGGTCTCAGGTTGGTGGGTGGACCTTTCTCTAAAAACCTTGCCAGTTGACCCGGCTTATCTCCGATTAGGCAAGAACGAATTGATTCTCTCCTTTGAATATGATGAAAACCACCCAGGGCTTGAAATTATTTATCTTCTGGGGAACTTTGGTGTCAGACTCCAGGAAATTAACCCGGTCATCATTAAACTGCCGGATTCTCTTCCCCTGGGAGACTGGACACAACAGGGATTGCTTTTTTACTCGGGATCAGTTACTTACCTCACCACCTTGGAACCAGTCCTTCAACCCGGAGAAAGAATTTTTCTTCACCTGCCGGATTACAGAGGAGTGGCTGGGCACATTTTAGTTAACGGTCAGTCAGCCGGAGTCATTAGCTGGCCCCCTAATGAACTGGACCTAACTGATTGGTTGACTGGCAAGAAAGAGGTCACCCTGGGAATAGAGGTCATTGGTCACCGCCGTAATTCCCATGGTCCGTTCCACTTGAAAGAAAAGTGGCCGGCCTGGACAGGACCAAACGAATTCCAACCACCTTCAGATCAATGGTTTGAAGGTTACCAACTGGTGCCGTGCGGTCTTTTTTCTCCGCCGGAGTTAATCGTCCGCCAGCCGAAAGACTAAGAGCGAAAGAGCTGAATCAGTTTAGCCGCGGTATCCTTAGCTAAGGAAATATCCGGCAAAGTCAGGTTTGGTAGCCGACAGAAGGGTATCATTTCAGCAGTGAGCGGACCGGTATACTTTGTTTTCTTCAGGGCAGCCTTTACTGCTTCAAAATTAACTTCTCCCTTTAACAGGTCA
The DNA here is from genome assembly GCA_023818865.1 of Candidatus Omnitrophota bacterium. GTDB lineage: Bacteria > Ratteibacteria > UBA8468 > B48-G9 > DSTR01 > JAMWDF01. The sequence continues at coordinate 4,688 of JAMWDF010000058.1, read as the reverse complement.
TCACCAAAGCCGTGAAGGGTTCCGCCACAATCTGCCCGGGAGAAATTTTTGATGTGGATAGCCTTGATTCGGTTTCCTAAGATTTCAATCCAGTGTTCTGGATAGCCGTTGATTAAGCAGTTGGCAACATCAAAATAGACCCCAATCCATTTGCTTTTAAACTGGTCTACAAAAGTTCTCAAGCTTACTGGATCAGTCAAAAACCAGTTCCAAACATTCTCCAGGCCAATGGTCACCTTCAGTTTTCTGGCTAATGGAAGCAGTTGCCGCAACGAAGCCGTAGCATTTTTCCAGACTGTCTGGTAAGGCACTACCGGTTGGCTGCTATCCCAAGGAACAGCCACCGCCCCGGGAACAACCAGAACAACCTTCGCTCCTACCCAGGCTGCCACCTGGAGATATTCCTTTGCAAAACTGATTGCCTTTTTCCGGACAGAAGTGTCTGGATGACTCAGGGATTGTGACCAGAAAACACCTGAAGCTAGTGTTTCTATCTTTAATCCTAATTCCTTTGCCGCCTGTCCAATCTGAAGACACCTTTCCCTGGTGATACCTGGGCCGAACTGCCCTCCGGAAAAACAAAGTTCCAGCCCGTCTAAGCCCATTTCTTTTACTTCTTTTAAGGCTTCTTCTACCGGCTTGATATTTTCAAAGCCTCCCAGCACCCAATAATTAATCTGCAAGACGTTTTTCATCCTCCACCTCCAAGTTTGACTAAAGATCTAAAGATCTATTGAAAGGCACCTGTTTTCCAGGGCTGATTGACAGATCAGTTCCCAGGCCCTCACTGCTCTCTGCCCTTCTTTTGCGCTCACCGGGTTAGGTTTTTCCTCTCTTATGGCCGAAAAAAGCAACTGGTAAAAGTCCTCAACCGCTAATTCAGATTCTATTGATTTCAGGTCACCCAGGTTTTTCTGAGGTTCAAGGGAGTGGTAAGAAATGAACTTACTGAAGGCATCTTCTGGACGCTGACACCAATCAATATAAGCCACTCCTTCGGTTCCAGCAATAAGAAAACGTATTGGTGCTTTCCCTGGCCGTAGGGCGCTGCCGTTAACCGGAGGCAGCATTCCCACATCATAAATGATTCCGCTCTCACTTCTAAGCCTGGCGCTGAAAAAGCCCTGGTTTTCATCTGTCCGAGAACAACCTGGCTGGCAAAAGGTGGCCGTCACTTCCACAAATTTTCGGTTCTGATTCAACACCATCGTCTGGTCTATCAGATGGATTGCCCAGTCATAACAGCAACCGAGATATCCGGCCAGAAATTCATTGCGTACTAACCTTAGTTCTCCAACCGCGCCAGAAGATATTATCTCTCGCACGGCCAGAAAGTCAACATCCCAACGCCGATTATGATGAACAGAAAGAATTCTTCCGGCTTTCTCCGCAGTCCTAATCATTTCTTCACATTCTTCGCTATTAGTCGCCATCGGCTTTTCTACCACTACATGTTTGCCTGATTGTAACGCTTTAACAGCGATATCCCGATGAGTTACCGGTGGCTTGGTCGCGACTACAACCAGTTCCACTTGTTTGTCCTCAATTAGTTCTTCTACTGATAGTGCCCGGCCAACACCTGTCTCAAGGGCAGCCTTTTCTGCTTTCTCCCTAACGAGGTCTGCCCAGGCGACTAGTTGGTAAAGACATCCGTGCTTCAGAAAACGCGGCCAGTGAATTCTCAACCCAGCTGCTCCACAACCGACCACTCCGACTTTTACCTTCTCTCTTTCTTCTCTGTTACTCATAGCTCTCCTTGGTTATTATCGGAAACACACCCAATAAAGGTTAGCATCTTTAAGAACAAACCGCAGCCAGACAAGCTAACCGCTGGAATTACCTAACTGGTTGATATTCTTCCAGGTGACTACTTCTTCTAAAGAATCCCCATAAAGTGAAAAGCAGTCTTTGATTGAATAACCAGGAATCGCTTTCCCGTCTTCCCTCTGAAGTTCTACCCTGATTGCTGCGGCAGCAGAAATAGAATAGTTGAGCACCAGATGTTTGCCTTGGAAAAGTACCGGATGGGTGACAAATCCGCCTTCCTTCCCAGAAGCCCGAACTGAGACAAGACCACCCAGTCTAAGGGTAAACCTTCTCAAGCGGTTCTTCTCCGTGTAATAACCCTCGGAGGAGTAAAGATAAATCTCCTGGATGTTTGGGTTCAATAGGTTCTTTGTCCGAAGCAATCCCCAGACAGTCATATTATTGCGGTTAATCCACCTTTCTGACTGTGATCCTGGTCGGATAAACGCTTCTCGCCACCTTTTCTAGTTTTTCCCATCGCGACTACTCCTGCAAAGACCGCCAGAAACGCCAGGGATAGGATGAAGTTCTTTCTTGTGCCTTTCCGGAACAAACCTCGTTGGAAAACCAAGGTAGAAAACGGGAGCCCGGAAGTAAGGAGTAATGGCGTTGGTATAAAGATGCTTCTTTGGGCAATCATCATCAGTCAAAACCTCTGGTTCTGACCTGGGTTCAAAATACTCTGAGACTGAGGTCATAATTTCCCTGGTCTTTTTCCCCCTGACTGTATGCCCGGTGGTATTCATGATAAACTCCAGCCACGGTATTATAAAAAGCCAGGTCTTGGGAATCAAAATAGCCTTTAGTAATCACTGGCTTTTCTTGAAGCAACCACCAATGAAAACCATCTTCAGCAACTAAGGCGTACAGCCCCTTTTATCAAAGCCAAAAGCCTTGTATTTTTCACCGGCTTTAACCAGCGGATGGGTGTCCTTAAAAGGAGCAAAATTGTGCACACCAGTAACTAACCCAGACAATGTTGTTCCTTTTTGTCCGGCCAAACTCAAAAAGATTAAACTCCGGCCTGCTCCAGTGGATACCATCCCCACTTTCCGCATAACAGCACCCCTCATGGTCAAACTCACCCGTGCCTAAATCGTGGTGAGAACATCTGTAATACCTTCTAAAAATGTTTTCATTCTGAAAAAACATAGGCCAAGGTATTGCTCTCCCTTGGCTGGTTAAATTCCATGGATACTTTTTGGGTAATGGGTGGTGTAACTACAGCCAAATCCCTTTCATTTTCGCTATTAGCCAGTCATCAACAAGAAGATTTTTCTTGGACCGGTATTTCTCACTTCTGTGCGCAGGGTTTTATACCGGCATTACTCTTTCTTCACTTTCAAGCAGATTCTTTAAGTAACTAATACCACCAGCTATTCTCTCTTCATCCGAGAGATTAGTCCGGAGGTCTTCCACGCTCAAATAGCCGGTAAAACCAATATCCTTCAGGGCCGTAACAATCTCTGGGTAATCAGCAATTCCTTCTGATAAAGAAGCCCAACCTTTGACCCACTTACCTTGGTGATGAGTATACTGGCTGTTCTTGCAATGAAGATAAGCCAAGTACTCACCCATAATCTGAATAGAATTCCGCCAGCCTTCATTTCCTTCAAAAACCATATTACCCGGATCCATCAAAATACCCACTTTCTCCGGAGAATAGTGTTCTAACAGCCGCATCGCCCCGCTAGCCGAATTCACCACATAGCCATGGTGGAGTTCAAAGACATAGCGCACCTTGTAGTCAGAAGATAAACGAAGTAATTCAGCCAGGTACTCACAGTCTCTTTTCAGCCAGTATCGACTATCCTTTGTTCCATCAAACTCAGCCAGCCATTCAGTCAGTCTTGACCCTGGTCCACCTAACCGAACATGAGGAGAGAAAAACATTCTGATCTGCTCTACCCCCATTTTTAAAGCCACTTCACCGACTCCCTTGATCACGGCCGGATTCTCAATATGTTTCAACATAATCCCTGGGGTCAAAGAGATAATTTCCAGCCCAGCTCGCTCAAAATCTTTCCTTATTTCTGTTGCCTGCATCAACAGCTCATCAAGTTTTGTTGTGCCGGTGTGAATTCCGGAAACACTAAGACTAACTTCCAAGCCCTGGCAGCCAAAATTTCTGGCTCTTTCTAATACTTCTTTTCTTGACTTTCCTTGGATAGCTCCGTACTGAGTACCCAGTCTCATATTCCTCCTTTTTTGACTGAAAGGTTTGCGGCTGGTTATTCCCAATCGGGAACATTATTTTACCAGGAAGGAGTGATTAGTCGCCAATCCTGTGGTTCTTTCTGTTACTTCTATCTTCCAGGTACCGGCTGGATCGTTAAGGGCAATCCTTATCGGAATTTCTAATTGACCATCTCTCACCGGATAAAAGCTACTTTCATCGTGCACTTCTCCTCGGCCATCCAGAACCGTTAATGAAACCAGCTGCCGACCGCTGACAGTCTGCCCTAAGGAATCAAGTACTCTGATTCTTATCTTTTCTGAAGAACCGCGGGAAAAAGATTCCGGGCAGTTTATTTCTATGGTGGTGATCGCCGTTGGATAAACACACAAGAGTCTACCCTGGTGCGGCGGCAGAATCACCTTCGTCACCAGATGGGTCCCGTTCCAGGAAACTGGAAGCTGTCGAGATTCAGTAAACTCGTAAACGACACTGGTTTCAGGCACTTTCAGGTAGCAGATGGCTTCTTGTTCTACTCCATAGGGTTGAAAGTTATCATTCTTGGTCCATTCGGTATAAATTCCTTTTTTCCTGGCATTATTGACCAGGCTAACATATTTTACGCCCCCAGCCTGTTTGACATTCACTATCACCGGACCGGCGGAACCTATGGCGTAAGCGTCCAGAAAAGGCAGCAATTGTTCCT
>JAMWDF010000057.1 GCA_023818865.1 Candidatus Omnitrophota bacterium | reverse complement strand
GATTTGGTGAAGGATATTTTGGACACTTATACTGATTTAACCCTGGCTGTGTGGAGCCGGATGGTGAAGGAAGTGGAGTTTGACCTGATTGAGTGCTGGGAGGATATGGCTTCAAAAAATGGCAGCCTTGTTTCTCCGGCTATCTTCCGGGAATTTATGAAACCAGAGTATGAGAAAATTGCGGCTTTCGCCAGAAGGCAGCGCATTGAGATTATTCTGGTGGATTCTGATGGGTATATTGAAGAACTGACCGGTCTGATGCTGGAAAGCGGAGTGACAGCGCTTTATCCTTATGAGGTGGGAGCGGGAAATAACCTGGAGAGGGTGAGGGAGAAATATCCTGAGGTGGGTATTATCGGCGGCTTGGAGAAAAATGTTATGGCGGAAGGACCGGAAGCGGTTGAAAGAGAAATGGCGAAGGCGGCTAGGCACATTGAAAAAGGTCGGTTTATCCCTGGGCCAGACCATTTCCCTCTTTCCAATGTCAGTTTCAAACAGTATAGTTACTTTATGGAAAGGCTGAAGCAGGTAGTGATGACCACCAAGCCTGGAGTTGTTTAACGCTCAAGCCTTAGAGCAAAGCCATCTTTCCTAACGGAGGGAAACATGGTAAAACTAGCCTGGCATTTTGATTTTCACACCCCTGCCTATGTGACGGTTGGAGGTAAGCCTGATTTTGCTGGCCTGGCTAATGCATTGAGAAGGGCAGGGGTACAAGAGATTATTACTTTCGCCAAGTGCCATTATGGTTACGCCTACTACCCTACCCGGGTCGGGACCACTCACCCTGGGTTGAAGACAGACCTTTTTGGCGGGGTGATTTCTGCCTGCCGGAAAGTCGGCTTGAGGGTAGTGGCTTATGTGAGTTTTGGTTTAGATGGACAAGCCGGGAGAAAGCATCCTGAGTGGCAGAGACAGGAGGAAGGACCGCCAGTTGTGCCTGAAGACGTAGATGCCTACCTTCAACTCTGTCCGTTCACTCCCTACACTGAAGAACTGATGCTGCCGCAGATTGAAGAGATAATCACCCTTTATCAGCCTGATGGTTTCTTCTTTGATACGATGAGCGCTCTGGCTCCTTGCCGTTGCTCCTGGTGTCAGGCAGCTTACCGGCAGGCGACTGGTGAAGAGATGCCTTTTGAATTCACCAAAGCCAGTGAGTTCTACAGCCGCTGGCGGCATGACCGAGCTTTATCGCTCCTTCAGCGAATTTCCGACTTTATTCAGGCAAGATTACCAGGCAGTCTGGTAGGTTTCAACCAGGTTGGTAGTCTCCCCTACCCGGAAAAGATGCCGCCTGGAGTGACGGTTTTGACTCTTGATCCGCCAACGCCTGGACCTCAGTCAAGGCAACTGGCTGTCAATGCCGCCTACAGTCTTACGGTTGACCGGCCAGCGGATATTATGCCAACCATTTTTAACCAGGGCTGGGGTGACTGGAGTCTGGCCCCATTGACCAGGACAGAGCAAGCGGCTGCTACTGTCTGGAGTCATGGGGCTAGGCTTTACCTTGGAGACCGGCTAAGGCCAGAAGGCAGGCTGGATGCGCAAACCCTGGTAGCGCTAAAGGCTGTTGGGGTATGGAAGCGCCGGTTTGATCAGGTTTTTCCAGATGATAGCCTGGCTCAACCAGATGTGTTAATTCTTCATACGCCGGAAGTGGCTTATGGAGATAATTATGAGTTCTTTGCTACTGCCCATGGTCGCGAGAGGGTCTGGCACCAGATTGGCGGTAGCCACCGGTTGCTGTCAGAGGCAGGGATGAATGTGGCCATCTGTGCTGAAGCCTTTCTGGAGCAATGGATAGGAAGAAGTAGGCTTTTGGTTTTCCCAGAGTTGACCAGCTTGAATTCAAGGATAGCTGAGATTGTCCGGGGCTATGTAGAAAACGGCGGTTGTCTTCTTCTGGTTGGTTGTTTACCCCGGATCGCAGACAAGGAGATGGACTGGGCCGGGGTGAAGGTCTTACCTGAAGTCTGGGAGGACCACGTTTATCTTCCGGCCTGGCCAGAAGGAAATGGTCTACCAGTCCTGGTAAGGGGAAACTTTCACCAGATAAAGCTGGACGGGGCGGAAAAGCTTGCCGGGGTCATCCAGCCGTATCAGGCGAGACCTGGAAAATCCTACGGCTGGGGGATCGGACCAGCCAGTGAAGAGTCGCCAGATGTTCCGGTTCTTACTCGGTACCGATTGGGGAAAGGTGAGGTGTGGTATCTGGGGACAAAGATTTTCAGCGATTACTATCGGCATGGTAACTGGTGGCAGGTTGTTTGGGTAAAAAGTCTTCTCTCAAGGCTCTCGGTCAGGTATCGGGTTAGGATAGAGTGTTGTTCTGGCGATGTTCAGGTTATTCTCCGGGAGAAAAATGGCGACTGGTTTGTTTTTCTGATTAACCACGGCGGGGAAGAAATCTTCGGGATGACTGCGCCTGTCTGGGCAAGAAACATTGGACCGGTGCCGGCTAAGAAACTGGTGATGAAACTGGATGCCCAGGGGAAACAGCCTTCTCAGATACTCCTTGGTCAGCGTCCGGTCAAATTTTCCTTTGACGACCAGGTGGCTTCAGTATCCTTGTGCCTGAGAAATGTGTGGCAGATTCTGAAGGTTTCCTGGTAAGATTCTGGCAAGGCCATATTGCAAGACAAGGGGGGAAGGTGACACCAAAAGAGAGAATTTTGAAAGCCTTATCTCATGAAGAAACCGAAATAGTTCCCTACCAATTGTCCATCACCGCAGAAGCCAGGGAAAAACTGATTAACTATTATGGAGATAACCGGTTTGAAAACTGGATAGTCAACCATATGGCTGGCACTGGGCCTAATTTACCCAAGGAATATCTCAAAGAAAAGCAGTACCGAGATGTCTGGGGATGTGTCTGGGAAGAGGGCAACATCTTGCATCTGGTGGAAACTCCCCTGAAAGAACCGAGTCTTTCAGGTTACCAGTTTCCCAATTTCTCCCGGCCTGAGTATTACCAGCACATTCCCGAGTTTATACAGGCCTGGAAAGATAGATTCACTTTTTTTAACCTTGGGCTTTTTTTCTTTGAACGTTCCTGGGCATTGCGCGGGTTTGAGAACATTCTTATGGACCTGATGCTGGAACCATCTTTTGTGGAAGCATTACTGGATAGGTTGGTGGAGATTCAACTGGATATCATTGACCGGGTGAAGCAGTATCCTTTTGACGCTATTGGGTTTGGAGATGATTTCGGTCAGCAACGCGGCCTGATTATGGGCCCGAGTTTCTGGCGGAGATACTTCAAACCCAGGCTGAAAATTCTTTACCAGCGCGCTCACCAGCTAGGCTTCTTTGTGCGGATCCATTCCTGTGGGGATAACTCCGAGATTATGGAAGATTTGATTGAGATCGGCGTGGACATCTTCAATCCGTTCCAGCCAGAGGCGATGGATGTGTACCAATTGAAAAAAGAATTTGGTCACCGAATTGTGTTTGAAGGAGGAATCTCCACCCAGAGGACTTTGCCTTTCGGCTCACCAGACGAAGTTAGGTTTCAGGCGCAAGATTGCTTAAAGACCTTGGGAGCCGGCGGAGGATACATTGCTGGGCCCAGTAAGCCAATTATGCCGGAAGTCCCGGCAGAAAACGCGGCAACTCTGATAGAAACGCTGGTGTTCCAGCGTCATTATTCGGGAGAAAAAGATGGCTAAAGAACAGTTAAGGCAACTTTTATCTCTGATTGAGACAGCCACAGACCAGAAAGGACTGGCCCAAAGCAGAAAAAGGCAAGAAGCAGTGTGGCTAGGGAAAGAAAGTGATTACCTGCCCTGGTTACTCACTGGTCCGGTTCCAGAGAGAGGAAAATTTCCCCACTATAACCTCCGGGAGCAATTCTATGATCCGGAGAAGATGCTTTGGGAGCAACTGTGGACCGCCCTAGCAGTCTTGCGAGGTAAGAGCGATGCTGTCCCTTCTGTCCGGGTTAGCTTCGGTACGGGTTTTCTGGCTTCTGTTTTTGGTCTTAAGCAGATGGTCTTCCCTGATAAGATGCCCTGGTTGCAGGAGCGCCTGAGCAAAAAGCAGATTTTGGCTCTTTCCCCGGAAAAACTGGAGCCCATAGAAGAGAAAGGGTTAATGCCGGAATGCCACCGGTACATCAAGATTTATCAGGATTATCTGAAAGGCACGGTTGTAAGAATCTACCTACCTGACACCCAAGGGGTGTTTGACCTAGCCCATTTGGTTTACGGAGACGACCTTTTCTACCAGTTATACGATGATTTCTCCTTTGTGGAACATCTGTTGACGCTAACCGCCTATGTTTACCGGAGAGCCAGCGAGATTATTAAAGGCTGGATTGGCGAGCCAGCTACCGCAGGCTTTCACGGCGGTACCCTTTATCTAGCTGGTTGCGGTGTCCGTTCCTGCGAAGATACTACCACCTTGATTTCCCCAGGTCTGGTAGAGAAAGTTTTGCCTATTGCTTTACAGGCAGTAGCCCCTTTTGGCGGCTGGTTTCACTTTTGTGGAGATGGCCGGACGCTTCTGGATAAACTTCTTCAAGCCAGGGAGGTCCGGGGGATTAACTTTGGTAACCCGGAGAAATATGACTGGATTACTACTCTCCAGAAGATAGCCTCAGCCGGGAAGGTTTATTCCGGCAGTATCCCGAGAAAAGAAGGAGAAAACTTAGTTTCTTACTGCCGGCGGGTAGTTTCTTATCTCCCTGGGAAAGGTAACTTAATTCTGACTGGTGGCTTGTTTCCTGGGGAAGACCCAGGAGAAGCAGTAGCCGTTTGGCAGACCAGCCAGGAGGAGAGATTCAACAGCCGGATAAGGGGTAGGTGTAAAACACCAGACCATTCCCGCTGTTCAAGGGGAAATTGAAAATGGATAGGAGAGGCAAGGAAGAGTGAAAATCTGCTGGTAAGAGAAGTCTTCTGATGACAAGTTGGGAATAGGTGGAAATTGGCCGGCTGATAAAGGGGCGAAAATATCTAAATTCCGCAACAAAAAAGCGGCGGTAGACAAATAAAAATGGCAATACAGGCAAAACGAAGAGGGAATCTTTTATCATTTAAAAGAAAAGTTTGACACTCCCACTTTCTTAAGGGATGTATTTCATCTGGAAAGCAATTGTAGACTATGAGAAGTCATTTTTCTCCGCGGAAATTTCCTTGGCCAGTACCTTCAAGAAAAGGAGGTTACCGACTGAGACCGGCCGAATCCAAGAGGGAGCACAGATACCGGTGGGCAGATAGTCTGATAGGTGCCGCTACAGTGTTGCATTCTCTAACACTTCCAGCAGACCCCATTCATCAGGGCAGCCACGAATAGTCTGCCGGAGTCTTTTGGTGTTCTTAAGGTCCTACATTTGCAAGTTTTTTTTTGTAAGAAGATGAAAGCGCCGGCTCATCTGCCGGCCATTGATAGACAAATCCGTCAACCCAAAGGGAATAAACTTCATACCAGCGGCACGCAGCGTCTGCAGACTAACTTTGCCTTAGGCTTTCCGAATATATTGCTTGAGGGTCATGCTTCTTGACGGTATTCAGGCAAGTACTATGCTCTTCCCGCTGGTGTTTCGGATAGGAATCCGGGGTAAGATTAGAATTTTCGCCCGGCCCCTCTTGGAAGAAAATTCGTGAAAGTCAATGAATACATCAAGAGGACGTCCTTCAAGTTTCCAGCAGTCAAGCCTCTCGCAGTCTTTCAGACTTTCACCCCCAGGCTGGTTTTTTCCTTTGAAAGATACTCCTGGAACCGTAATCGTTAGTTCTATGATTAGAAAGCCTTCTGTTGACCGGCCGGCGATACCAAGTTTCCCGAAAGGACCTTTTTTAACTCTCTCTGACAACTTGGCCAGACGCGTAAGCGTATACGGATACTGACCTGCAAACCAAGCGGTATCAGTTGGAAAATGTCCCCTGGCCGTGACGATTTTTCCCCAAAGAGATGCGGATGAGCGATTCGCTCTTTCTCCGTAATCCGTTCTCAGTCCTCTCCGTTGGTGCTGAATACAGAAAAAGTCAGAATCGGCATAGAGAATAGACATATCCCCGGGACTTGAAAATTTCCGAACAAGGTGTAACCTTAGGGTTACCGTTTGTCACTTGCTTCCATCAATCTTGAACAGAAAACAGAAATTTGCAGAATTTCACTCGTTATTTCCTCGATCGGACGCCAGTCTGGTCCATCCGTCAGCATGCTCAGATTCCTAAGAAGGCCAGCATTCAAATACATTCGGTTCTCATTCCACGACTCTTGGGAGAACACCCCTGTCAAATTCAGTGCTTAATCCGGCTTTTTTTCCTGATAGAAAATTTGGGAGTTATCTTTTTTCTTCCTTGGCCTGAAAAATTCAGATCATAAGAGAGTTTGCTTCGGCGCTTAACCGTTAACAAAGATCGGACTGGAATAGGCCATATTGCCGTCAACCTGGATTACTTTTAGACAATAGTAGTTGAATGTTCCCCCCTTATTCTTGTCCTCCCAGGTAAAAGTTGTGTCCCAGAAAGCAGCCTCATCTATCAGGCTCATTTCTACTGTCAGTTTAGCTAGTTTCCCTAAGTGACTGAGTTCTGCGAACTGATATTCCCAGCGCAAAATTCTGTGTGAAATAACATCTCGCAGAGGAATGGTGAGACTGACGTGGGCGGCCGGTATAGCAAAATAAAGACAACAATCACCTGCTTGAGAAACGTCAACGATAACACCCCGTACGTTGCCCCCACGACTGAGTGAATACCACCTAACACATTGTCTATTCAACTGTTCCGCAAATTCACGTGGGTTATCAAAACATATTGGTCTTATAAGGCTTAGCGAGCCGCGGTTAGTTCTTAATCTGCCTTCTTCAGGCATAAATCTGCGGATGTTTCCGCCGTTTCTATCACTGGACCACACAACCCTTACTCTGACGTCTGGTTTCTCGCTTTTTCTTGATTGTTTTCCTGGCCAGTGGATATACGCTGTTTTTCCGTTTTTTTCCACCTCAACTCTGTGGATAGGACCGGTGCCATGGACTGTTGCCAAAATTCTTGCTGGCCCCGAAATCGTTATCTCTGAACCCATTGGGTATCCGTTGATTTCAAACCAGACGATTATTCTCTCGGCACTTACGGTGGCATATAAGCGTCGTGCCTTAATTGCAGCCCAGAGGTCTTTCCTTGACAGCGAATTTGCATATACACCGGTAAGACCGCCCACCATCCAGTACCATGCGCCGGCATGGGAATATCCCGGATCACCGTGGTGGGAATCAGTGCCACCAATGGGCGCGATTCGGTATCCCCGGCTGAGTCCCCTCTTATACCATTCCTCAAAAATCCCCTGATTTGACCAGATCTCAGCAGCTGGTTCCATTTCCCCATCGTGATATCCCCAGTCTGCCAGGAGCTCTCCTTTGCCGGTCGGTTTGAGCCTGGGTGTGCGATGGCCATGAGGAACAATTATTGCCTCTATACCCTGTTTTTTCAGGTCTCTGAGATTTTCAAGTACTATTTTTTCCCTGGCCCAACCAGGCTTGAGTGACAATTTGGGGGTTACTAACGGCCCTTTGTCTTGGAGGTAGTATATATTGTAATCCACTGGGGACCCTTTCCACTCGTATCCGAAGAAGGTAACAAACTTTCCCTCCTGGTGAAAGCGCTCGTTTGCTTTCAGATAACTATCTAAATCCTTAGGGGAAATCTCCTGTTCATGCTCAGTCAGAGAAACAAAGTCAAGCCCGGCAACGTCTCTGGCGTACTTCAGTACGTTCTCGGGTAGGTTTCTACCGTCAAATGAAAGTGCACTATGACTATGCAAGTCTCCCCAGTACAGGCTGTATCTGAGTTTTTTTTCTACCACCATGGGATTGCCCAGACCTTTGATGCCCCTCTTCTTATCAATTGCTGTTATCCGGAAGACGCCGCACCGTCTGGCTATGCCTGTTGTTCTGTAAATACCTGCATTTGAAGATGTCATCGCGATGCTTCCAGGAAGAATGAGATTGCTTGCCCTGAGAAAAATTTTGCCTGAGTACTTCGGACTGATATTCCGATATTTGTCTTCGGCCTTGATGATAACAGTAAATTCTTGCCCCTGTCTTACAAAAGAAGGCGTTTGCACCAATAATTTCTTGGCTGCTCCTCCCACAATTTCCAAGAAAACATCATCAACCTTGAGAAAATTTCCGGTTCCCTCACAATCTGCTTCTACCAGGAAATTAAAGTTTGATTCAGCGTAGGTCTGGGCCGAGACACCCTCGCCTCCCCACTTAGTCTGTCCCAAGATGAGCGTTAGCGTATCTCCTGGTTTGAGAAAACCCTTTATTAGTGTCACCTGTACCCAGGGGACATAATAAATGCCTGCCGGTCCGGGACAAGGCCAACTGTTCACCAGATCTATGACATTCCTTGACCAGGTTTTAACCTTCAATTTCACTGCGCCTCGCGAGCAACCCGCTTCAACAAACCCTGAACCACGGGGATTTTGAGTCTGAAGGTCTCCCCAGTCGGAAATTAGATGTTTTCGCACGCGGAGGGATCCGCCGGCCTTCATTCCCCGGAGGCCGGTTTGATATAGAATTTTCCAGGTACCTTTTTCCCCGGCAATTACTTTTCCAGAAGGAAAAATCGTGGCCGTTCCGCAGTCCGGGTGAGGTATTCCCCAGCGATAAAAAGACCGCTTTATTTCCTCCAGATATTGCAATTTCCACCTCTTGACAGTTAATCCAAGCTACCCTGAACTTGAACAAGACAATAATACCTCAGGCAAGGAAGTGAGTCTTTCTACACCGGTCTTCCTGAGAAGATACATATCCTCTTCGCCCATTACCCAAGAGCCATCATGGCAACTCCAAGATTTTTCCACGCAGAAAACCATGTTGGGAACGAAAACCATGTCGGTGTGGGCAGCCGAGGGCTCTCGCTTGGAAAAGAAAGGACCTTCATGTATGGTCAGACCAATGCTGTGAAATCCGAAATAACCACTGTTTCCAAGCGTTCTTGCCCTTTCCTTTACTTGTTCGTACAACTCTTTCACTTTCATCCCGAGACGAATAGACCCCACCATAAAATTCTTGAAATCCGAGCATGCCTGGTAGGCTTCACGGGCTTCTTTGCTGATTTCTCCGCAGAAGAATGTTCGCATCATGTCGGAAAAATAGAATTGAAAACTGGCACAGGCATCTAAACGGAAGGGGGCGTCAGCCTGAACTCTTTCCGAATACCCAAACCACATCGGGTAAGGAGGAACACCCCATTGTCGAGCCAATGCTCCAGCCGAACATAGCTCGGGAAATCCGCCGGCTGACAGGACAGCCTGGCAGAAAACAGAATGCATTTCTTCGGTCTTCCGCCTTGGTTTCAACTCGCGCCTAACAGCTTTGAAACCCGCCTCTAGGGCCCTAATTGACTTCCGGATAAACTCTATTTCTTGTTCTGTTTTTACTAGGCGAACTTCCTCGAGCAATCTCCTGGCATCAAACCAGACGGTCCGAGGCATTTCCTTACGTAACTGCTCCATCCAACTGCCAGGAACAAAATCCATATCAATTCCCAGGTGCTCCCGAGTCAAGCCCTTTTGCCGAATAACCAGTATGACTTCTTGCACGATTTCTGGGTAAGACCGTTCCGCTTTCCGTACTTCAAGATAAGGCATCCGACTTGTGGCGTCCATCACCAAGCCGGGAATTTGAGTTACGAGCACCGGAGTTCCTTCTCTTGGAATAATCAGAGCGCTGCCGTTTTCCAGCAGATTCCGGTGACACAACGACGCATCTTGGTTCTTATAGTTTAGCAGGTAGGAAACATTATCGCCCCCCCCGATAACAAGTCCTTCCACCCCGTATTCAGCCATTTTATCCCGTAACCTCGGCAAGCTGCCTATCGCCATCTTCCCCTCCTCGTATTTCCAAACTTACTGCCAAAAGTATTTGGCTAATTATCCTATCCCTCCTCTCCCTTAAGGGGAGAGGGAAATACTTATCCCTCTTATCCTTAACTGCCAAATCTTTCATAACCTATTTGACACTACCTTTTCAAACTCGACCATCACCTTTATCGTTTCGCCTTTCTTTTCCTGTATCAATTTGAATGCTTCGGGAATTTTCCCGAAAGGGAAAGTGTGCGATATAATCAATCGGGAATCAATTATGCCTGATTTGAGTAAGCGCAGAGATTCTTCCGGGTAGAGAGGCGGAACGGCATATACTGGTTTGAGCGTTACTTTCTTCCGTAACAGTTTGTTACAATCCAGAGAGATGATTTCCTGACCTCCCTGCCCCAGTCCTATGTAGGTAATTATGCCGCCAAACTGAATCGCCTCTACTGCCTCCGGTATTGTCTGAGGCGACGCTGTAATCATAATCCGCCTTATTGAATACCGGGTGCAGGCTGTTGAAAGTAATTCTCTGCCGCCGGGCGCCACCACTTCCAATCCCATCTTCTTGGCCGCGGTTAAACTGGCCTGGGCCGAGGGAATTTCTTGACCGAGGACTCTTATTCCAAGAGACTTGAGTATCTGGGCCGCCATTAGCCCAATGGCACCTAAACCGACGACGAGCACGACCTGCTCATTTCTCAACTCGGATTCCTTAACCAGTTCAAGAGCCACACTTGCGGGTTCCAGCAAAGCGGCTGTCTGGTAGTCTATCTTCGTGAAAGGAAACAGCAACCGCCGGTCCAGGACTGCATATTCGGAAAACAACATCTGTTTACTCCTCCACACTGAAGGACCGTTTCTACAAAGCCGGGGATTTTTCTTTCGGCAGGCTTCGCACATGTTGCATTTGACACCACCTGAGATGGCGACCTTATCTCCTGGTTTCAGGTCTGTTACTCCTTTCCCGAGCCTTATCACCTCACCTGCTCCCTCATGCCCTAAAGGCGAGAATTTCTCATACCTTTCTCTGATATTGTGAAAATCCGTGGCACAAATACCACAGGCTTTCATTCTAACCAAAACTTCACTCCTGCCCGGTTTGGGAATTTCCCGGTATTCATACTTAAAGCGGAAAGGGGCTTTCGCCAGAAGAATTTTCATCGATACTTTTCTTGCATTCATCGGCCCAACGTAATTTCAGTCATTTTCTTCCTGAGAAAAACCTCCGAGGCCTCACCGGCGAATTCCAAGACCTGACGCGGGTCAATCTCGTCTGGATGGCTGCGTAGATATTACCTCATCCCGTCCAGAAAAGCCGTACGCAATCCATGAGCGATGTTTATTTTGGCCACCCCTAGCCGGATGGCTTCTCTCACTTGACTAAGGGGGATACTGGTGCCGCCGTGCAAGACAAGCGGCACAGAAACTTTTTCTCGTATTTGTTCAAGCCTTTCCAAATCAAGAACTACTTCTTTTCTGTAAAAACCGCTGACAGAGCCAACTGAAATTGCCAGATAGTCAATTCCGCTTTCTTCCACAAGACGGCCTGCTTGCTCCGGATCTGTCATTAAACGATTTAATTCTTCCCTGGTTGCGTTTATGTTCCGGCTGACCTTGCCTATTTCTCCTTCTACGCAAATGCCTTCAGGATGCGCCATTTCTGCGATTTTTCGGCAAAGGGCTATATTATCTTGTAAGGTCAGGCTGGAACCATCCACCATGATGGATTCGAACCCAAGACGAATAGCCTGTTTCAATTCTTCAACGCAACTTAATTGCTCGCCATGATCAAAATGAATACACACCAAGTCTCCGACAGTTCTCTTTGCTTCCTGCAGAATTCTTAATGCCATCTCCAGGCCCATATAGTGCGCGCTCTTGCTGCAAGCTTGGAGGAATACAGGAACCGACATCTCGGCGGCAACTCTAGCTACAGCCTGGGCTGATTCCATGTTGAATGTATCAAACCCGCAGATGCAAGTCTTTTTTTCCCTTACTGATTCCAGAATTTTCTTCCCCAGAAAATTCATTGTGAAAGCCTTTGGTTGGACAGATTGGGGATTATTCCCTGACTTTGTTCCATTACAAAACCACGGTCTTCTCTGAACTGTCCATGATAAAACCTGTGTTCACCTGTTCTTATTCCCGACCTTGACAAACAGGCTATTGATAACATTTAAGGTCTCCTCAATCGGCTGTTCAAGCGGCTCCATAAAGTCCCAAAGTTTGGTAACGGAGAGAAAATTTCTTTCCGCTTCGCTCAGCGTACTGAATTCAATCAGTCCTTCCCGGGCAAAGTGTCTCAGTAATATGAAGGAAATAAAGAGGATGTCAAATCTCTCCTTGTATCTGAGAAGATGGGAAAGACACTTCCCCAGTGTTGCCCGTGAAGGCTTAGCGTAGTAGTTGGCAAGATTTCTCATATAGGCATAGACGACTGGATCGTAGAGAGACTCAAACTTGGACCAGGGGAAAT
>JAMWDF010000056.1 GCA_023818865.1 Candidatus Omnitrophota bacterium | reverse complement strand
TATCAATGAAAAAATTGAGGGATTCTTCCTGACGTGTCAGGTAAAAGGTCCTCTTAACGGACAGGGAGTAATTATTCCCAGGGCTAACCTAAAAAATCTGATGCTGAAAGAAGAGCTGGTCCAGGCGGTGAAGGAGGGAAAGTTTAACATCTGGGCTATTGATACCGTTGACCAGGGAGTGGAAATTCTTACCGGAGTTCAAGCTGGACAACCTGGTCCAGATGGCTCATATCCAGAGGGAACGGTTCATGCTCGGGTGATCAACCGTTTAGAATATCTCCATCAGCAGGCAAGGATGAAGGCAGTTTCCCGGAAGAAAAGGTCAAGAAAAACAAGCCAGTGAACAGATTTTTGCTTCTTTCCATTGTTATTGGGGAGATGATTGCGACAGCAGTATGGGGACAGCCATCAAGTAAGGTACTTTTCTTCAGTTTCGAGTCGGCTACCGAGATCTGGAACAATTGCCCGGACAAAGATAACAGGGTTAAAAGGATAACCGTTACAAAAATCCCGGTACTTGAGGGTAACCAGGCCCTGGAAATCCAAATGCTCTTTCCTGGGGAAGGGGGCATTGAGAAACCCTTTTATTGTGACCTAACTCGTTATCGTTTCTTAATTTTTAATGTCTATGCCGCGGAAGTACCAGAAGACCTCAAACTACTTTTCTTTCTTCAAGATGGCGATTGGTTGTGGTATCAAACCGCGCTTCAACGAGTGCAAAAGAACCGGTGGAATAAATTCACCTTTAGTGTCCAACCGGATAGCACTCAGTGGGGAAGTATCAATCATTCCCAACCTTGGTCGGCAAAATCTGCCAGTAACATTAAAAAGATTGGGATGAAGGTTTTCTGCCAAACACCAGCTGAAGTCACTCTCTGGCTTGATGAAATCTCCGGCGAACTCATTTGTTTCCCTGAACTGAGTTTTTCTGCCAAACAGGTGCCCCAGTATCAAAAACTTGAAATTACCTTTCATCTCCCGGAAACATTGACCAATCCCTTCGACCCAGAGGAAGTTGAAGTAATCGCCTCGTTTACTGAACCTGGCGGTTCTGAAATACCAGTGAACGGTTTCTATTACCAGAACTACCAGGCTACCTTGAGCAACGGACAGGAAACATTGACTCCCCTCGGGTATCCTTGTTGGAAAATAAGATTCAGTCCGGAAAAGTGCGGGCAGTATACCGGTCAGGTGACGGTTAAATTGAAAACTGGCGAGTATGTAAGTAGTAAGTTTTCATTTATGTGCCTGCCTTCAAACCACCCCGGTTTTATCAAGGTTAGCCCTCTTGACCATCGCTATTTCCAATTTTCTGATGGAAGATGGTTCTATCCCCTTGGGTTAAATATTCGCTCCCCGACTGACACGCGGTACGCCAGGATGAGGAAACGTTCCTTGGAACCTGATTCCGGCACTGCTTATTACGAGAAAATCTTTAAGGAAATGAAGGAAAGCGGACAGAATTTTGCCGAGGTCTGGATGGCCAGTTGGTTCACAGCCTTAGAGTGGGTGGAAAACCGGCCTGGTTATAAGGGCGCCGGCTCTTATAACCTGCGCCATGCCTGGAAACTGGATCGCCTCCTGGAATTAGCAGAACAAAACGGCATCTATCTCCAGATAGTGTTAATCAATCATGGCCAGCTAAGTACTTACTGCGACGAGGAATGGGCTGATCATCCGTACAACGTGAAAAATAGTGGTTTCTTAAAAGACCCGGAAGAGTTTTTCACGCACCCCAAGGCTGAAGAATTGACCCGGAGAAAACTTAAGTATATCGTCGCCAGATGGGGTTACAGCCCTCATATATTCAGCTGGGTGATACTAAATGAGATTAATTTGACCGGGACAAGACGCGATTTTTATCTCACGGATACGGTTAATCTTTGGTACGAAAAAATGGGTAGATACCTAAAAGAAATTGATTTATCTCGGCATTTGGTGAGTGCTCATTATACTATTTTAGTTGACAATAAGTTGCTTAGGTCCCCGGTAGTGGATTATATAATCACCAATGCATATTACCAGCCAGGCAAAACCTCGCTAGTCAATTTCGTTGAAGAAATCTACTCGTTTAATGCTCGCTTTGGTAAACCTGTTTTCGTCTCTGAATATGGGGGCAGTCCCTGGGGCGCCAGTGAGCCTAATCTCATCCGGGATGTGGTGGCTGGTATCTGGAGCAGTTTTCACCTACCTTTGGCTGGTGGTCCGCTTTTTTGGTGGCATCGTTTAATTGGTGAATTAAACCTTTATCCCTTTTACAAGAGTCTTTCTGCTTATCTTGCTGGGGAAGACCGAATCAGGACAGACCTGGCTCCAGAACCCATTGAAATCAAAGGAAAAGTAAAGGCACTTAGCCTGGGAAATAACTACCAGTCTTTGGTCTGGCTCTACGACCCAGCGGTTATGGGCGATCTCCGGCAACTTGATTTCCCCGAGCATCAAGGAGTGAAAATTATGCTAAAAAATAAGGTCCCTGGCACCTACCAAGTAGAATACTGGTCAATGGAGAAGGGGTTGATTAGCCAAACCAGCCTTCAACATCTGGGCAATGCTCTCGTCGTTTCCCTCCCTCCTTTTCGCCACTGGCTGGCCTTGAAAATTAAGGTTGAAACATGAGTTTGCCGGATTCTGTGTGCCCAACGACCTTGTGCCCGGAGGAAACAGCTCGCAGTAGTCTCACCCTGGAGCAAAAGCTCGTTTTGATTCTTCTGTTTCTGGGGGCAGTGGCTTGTGTAAACCATCATCTGAAAACAGGTTCCTATCTTCCTCACTATGTTATCAGTTTACTATATCTAACTATCTGCTTTCACAAACTCATTTTGGTTTTCCAAGGGGTAGTCCGCCACCGAGAAATAGAAATTTCTGAAGTGGAGATACTTTCCTGTCACCAATGGCCTATTTACACTATTCTCCTTCCCCTCTACCGGGAGCGAGAAATTATCCCTCAGTTATGTCAAGCTATTGAAAAACTGGATTATCCTAAAGACCGATTGGAAATTTTGCTTATTCTGGAAGAGGATGACAAGGAAACAATAGACGCTGTCCAAGAAGCTCACCTTCCTCCTTGGTGGCAACTGGTAGTTGTTCCTGATCAGCCACCTAAGACCAAAGGCAAAGCTCTGAACTACGGACTGGCCAGGGCTCATGGAGAGTATCTGGTTATTTATGACGCTGAAGATATACCTGAATTTGACCAGTTAAAAAAGGCCGTCCTGGCTTTCCGCCGGCTGTCTGAAAAAATAGTTTGTCTTCAGGCGAAGCTGAACTACTATAATCCTTACCAGAACATTCTCACTGGCTGGTTTACGGCTGAGTATTCAACCTGGTTTGACCTTTATCTTCCTGGCATTAG
This sequence comes from Candidatus Omnitrophota bacterium, assembly GCA_023818865.1. Lineage (GTDB taxonomy): Bacteria > Ratteibacteria > UBA8468 > B48-G9 > DSTR01 > JAMWDF01. Next base: position 9,129 of record JAMWDF010000056.1, on the reverse strand, counting down.
TAGCCTGGAGGCTCCAGTTCCTTTGGGTGGAACCTCCAATCATTTCCGAACAGCAGTACTTAAAGACTTAAAAGGATGGGACCCGTTTAACGTGACCGAGGACTGCGACCTGGGTATCCGTATTTTCAGAGCTGGGTACCGCACAGCCATTCTGGATACAACTACCTGGGAAGAAGCTAATAGCCAGTTGGCAAATTGGATCAAACAACGGAGTCGCTGGGTGAAAGGCTACATTCAGACCTACTTCGTCCATTTGCGCCAACCCGGATCACTCCTCCGCTCTATCGGCTTAGCTAATTTTTTTCACTTTAATCTCATTGTAGGGGGGAATTTCACTGTCCTCTGCTTCAATCCAATTGCCTGGTTACTTTTCATCTCCTGGTTAATTTACCACTGGCAAATCGGTCTGCCTCTGTTAGCCTTCTTAAGGCTTGATACTCTCAGCCTTTCTCTTTTCTTGGGGAATTTTATTTTCGTGGGAATTCATCTACTTGGATGCCTGAAGAGAAAATATTACCGACTACTTCTGCCCACTTTTTTTTCTCCTGTTTACTGGGTATTGATGAGCGTAGGAGCCTGGAAAGGACTTTGGCAGTATCTATTCCGACCGCATTACTGGGAGAAAACCGACCATGCCCTTTTCTTGAAGAAGATACCTTTCGGAGATAGCCCTACGCGTAGCCAAAACGACCAAATACATCCGGCCGATCTCTCCATCGAGGAATAACCCTTACGCGAAGATCTAAATATACCGGGCGCCCCACTAGCTGTTCTATTTCCAACCTGGCTTTCGTCCCGATCTTTTTCAACTTACTTGCCCCCTGGCCAATGATAATCGGTCTCAACCCTTCTCGGTCAACAATGATAGCCGCTCGGATCACTAACATCTCCGGATTTACCTGACCTGGGCAAATTTCTTCAATCTCAACAGCCACACTCTGGGGTACCTCCTCATAGGTAACTGCCAATATCTTCTCTCGGAGAATTTCTGCCACCAAATACTGTCGCGGCAGACCGCTGACTTCTCCTTCAGGAAAAAGCAATGGTCCTTCGGGAAGTAATCCAAATATGATTTCTATCAGCTTTTTCCAATTCGTCTCCTTCAGAGCGGAACAAGGAAAAATTTCAGCGAAAGGATACCGGTGCCGGCTCTCCTCAATCAACGGCAATAAGGCTCCTTTTGAAGCCAGTAGATCTACTTTGTTAATTATCAAGATGCTTTTCTTTTTTTGTTTCTTTACCTCTGCCAGTATTTCTTCATCTCCCTGTTTCCATCCGGCTACAGTCATCAGAAGCAAAGTAATGTCAGATTCAGAGAGAGAACTGAGGACCGCTTTGCGCATCACCTGTCCTAATTGATACCGTGGTTTTTCAAAACCAGGAGTATCAAGAAAAATAATCTGTCCTTGGTTGGTCGTTACTATTCCGGTGAGCCGCAGACGGGTGGTCGCGGGATGTCGAGAAACTATTGATATTTTCTGGCCGACTAATCGGTTAAAAAGAGTTGATTTTCCTGTATTTGGCCGACCAACAATCGCCACCAGACCGGACTTCATGAGAAAAGAGTGCCTTATTTACTTCAAAGTTATAGTTTTTCCAGTATCGGCCGATTCCTTTTCTGCCAGGACTACTGCCAGACTATCTCTTGCTTGCTCAGGAGTAATCACGCCAAATGGTTTGTTGTGAATGACGTGTTCAATAAAGTACCGCAGTTCATAGTAATATCCACCCAGGTCACTGATATTTCCCTCTACCCCGGCTACCTGTTTCGGGGCAAATTCCGGCCTTTCAATCCTTCCGTTAGCTTCATAAACAACCAGGGTGGGTTTATTCCGGCTGTTAAACTCAATGACTGCTCTTTCAAAAATCGCGGTGAAAGCCATCAAAAAAGGATAGTTGGCTGGTAAGTCCCAGCCTCCCTCCACTTGACCAATAATTCCTTGTGGAAAACTGAAGGTTGTATAAATATGGGTGTAACCACCTTCCTCTAATTTCCCATAAGAAGTTAGTTTCTCTGGTTTTTGTCCGGTCAAATAGAGAAGGAAGTCTGTGTCGTGAATATGCAAATCAATCAGGGCACTCCCAGAACGTTCACTGTCCTGTAACCAGTTTTGCCAGCCCCAATTAGGAGTGGCTGAAAGGCGCTGACAGGAAATAGTTCGCAAACTCCCATACTTTTTCCGGTCATACACCTCCTTCAAGAACCGATACTCAGGCCAAAAACGCAATACCTGAGCCACCATAAATCGCACTCTTTTCTCTTGGCAAACGTTAATCATTTCGTCTGCTTCTTCTATGGTTAGGGCAATCGGCTTCTCACAGATCACATCCTTACCGTAGGAAGCGGCCATAATGACGTACTGTTTATGAAGAAAAGTCGGCAGACAGATATCAATAATGGTGATATCTTCTTTTTTCATTAATTCCTCTGGAGAATAATAAGGAATTGACTTTATCTTCTCGGCTAGGGACTTAGCCTTTTCACCCCGAATATCAGCTATCCCTGCTACCTTCACATCAGGAAACTGACTGTACACGGTAGCGTGCATATTGCCCATAAACCCTGCTCCAATAATACCTACTCTAACCATCTTTCCCCCTTTCCTTTTCCTGCCTTCTTCAATTCCTTATTCCCACTTTATCGCCACATAGAAGATGTTCTTATTAGCGGCGGCAACAAATCTTTGGCCGCCCTGAGCTGCTTCTAAATAAACTGTCTTCTCATCCACCTCAAAATTCCAGAGATTTCTCCCATTTTCAGAAATAAAGTAAAACCAGCGCCCTCGGCGGCCTGTCAATGCAGAAAACATATCCGGAGAAAATCCGACAAACTTTTTTTCTTCCCCGGCAACTAAATTAAATACCGGCTTCCCGTCAGACCCGAAGACCACTACTTCTCCAGTATCTGTTTCCGCGACCAGAAAATCTCCTCGGGGAGAAAATCCTATTTTCATCGTCTTGTTTCCTGCTTTGCCCTCCCAGAGTTGATTTCCCTCTTCGCTATAGCAGAGAACCCGACCGTCCTCCATCCCAATACCCACCCTGGTGGCTTGCGGAGAAATACTCACACATTTTACCCATCTATTTAATTCTGTTTTCCAGAAAATTGTTCCCTTGCTATCCAGAAACCAAACGCCATTATTCACTCCCACTACCATAAAATGCCCCTCTTTTGCCACCGCCAATCCTCGTACCAGGTTGTTGAAAGAATGGACCCAGTCACTTCGGGTTTTCCTCCCCTGGAAGTATACCTTTCCATTGAGACATGCCCAAGAAAAAAACTGTCCGTCTGGAGAAATTCCCACCTGAGTAATCCGGTCATTCATTTTCTTTCTTGTTACCAACCTTCCCCGGTGATCAAAGACGTAGACGTCTCCCGATTCAGTACCGCAAATCACTGTACTTCCATCATTCGCAATACGAATATCGGTAATCTCACTTTCCGTTTCGTAGTTCCACTGAACCTCAGTCACTGGCAACAGCAATTCGCTGGGTAATTTCTCCTCAAGAAAAGAATAGGGAAAACGTCGCACTAGAACAGGTAAGTAACGAAAATCTTGGTTCCTGTATTCATACTCAGCAAACCAGCTCTGGTGCATCGGATCGAAAAGTCTTATTACTATCACATAGCTTCCTTCCCCCCTTGAGAGGAAACAGCGCACCACCAAACTGGCATTAAGCATTTTGCTCACCCTGGCTAGTTCTCCATCGTCAATAAGGTCCCTGGTTGTCAATCCCTGTTCACTTAGGATTCTGGCGAAATCCTCTTCTGCCACCGTCTCCAGACCTTTCAAAGAAGAAGCTGCCTGGCGATAAATTCGGTTAAAATCATTCTGAAGATACTCGGGGACATCGCTAAAATCAGTATCAAGAATCAGCACCCGGCCACGACGCAATTTTGTTTCCAGCCGTTTGATAGCCTTGATAATCGATGTTGGGGAAATAACCTGTCCGTGATAGTTCTTATCTTCGACAGCCCGCTGCATATCATTCCACATTAACACTGCCTCGTGAAATAATCCTTCCCTCTCCAGGAGGGTTGCCAACCGGTGCATGACAGATACATCCGGAACAATTGATTTTTCAAGATAAATTCGGTAATGAGCGATCGCTTCTTTTGAGCGCTGGTGGTCCAAGGCGAAATCTCCGATAATTCTGTGGAAATAAGCCTCCGGGGTAGCATACCGGAGCCACTGAAGCGGTTTACCCTGCCAAGGCCAGTTTTGGGGCCAGTTGCCTGGGACAAAAGGTCTGGCCTCTTCGGTTAGCCGGAGTGCAAGCCGGAGGTAAGAATCAGCTATCTTTACCCGTTTCTGATCATCTGCCTCTCTAGCCTTCTCCACATATTTCCACACCGAGGCTGGAAAAATTATCTCCAGCTCCCGGTTTTTCTCAAACCAGGTGGCCCCATCTACCAGATAAGTCCAAATGAGGGAAATCAGAAGAGCGGATATTTTTTTCATGGCCTTGTTTCCAAGATCAGCAATCCGAACTGTTCTGGATTTTCTATCCGCCCTGTCAGACTGCTAATACCATGTTCTTCAGATTCCCGGTAAAGGTTTATTTGAAAAATTAGACCAGGATTAACCTCGCTTACTTTCAGCTCGGCCAGCGGAATCTTCATTTCTGCCACCCACCGGTCGGCACCAATTGAAGTACCAGTCTCCCAAGAAGAAACCCAGCCTCTCTCAAGTTCATCATCTTGATAAAACTTCCAAATATAAGAGTAATGAATGTCATTGAACGGATGGACTACAAACTGGTACCACTGTCCGGGGAGGCCTTGAGGGTTAAACGCGACTGAAATAAAGTCACGGCTGAATCTGGTTAACTGGGCTGCTTTCGGATCGTCACAAATGCATAAAACGTAAATATTTCGCTCATCATATAAAAATTTAACCTTTGTCTGGGTATTAGCTGGAACCCGTTCTTCTCCAAGAATGATGAAAGTGTCTTCATCCGGGACTAATTTCCATGCCCGTTCACTCTCCTTACCATCAATGTTCACTATCCCTGAAGCCGGGTAGGCTTTCACTTTTCTATAGGTTAGCTCACTAACGCCCAGTCTCTGTCTCGCCACCTCCTCCCAGACCACCGGTATCCGGTGACGACAGGACAGCGGAAGATGCGGATCTTGAAGATACCGGTTAGCCTCAGTCCGCACTGGTTCTACTGATTGTTGAGCCAGGCGGACCAAAACCTCTATCCCTTTTGATTCTTCAAGACGCGCCAGAGCCCACCCAATGGCTGGTTTGACTTCTAATTCCGCATCGGTCAACACTCGCAATAACACCCCACTGACCCTCTTGTCCGCCAGATAGCCTAAAGTCTCCGCAGCCATCCTCTGAATATTAGCTTCCCCGCTCTGCAACCGGCTGATGGCCGCTGCCTGTCCAGATTTATCTCCCATTCTCGCTAAAGCCCAAGCACAAGTAATTTGCAATTCCTGGTCAGGGGCACTCAGCCCCTTTTTTAAAGCCGCGATGGCAGCTCGGTTCTTTGCTTCTCCTAGGGCTCTGGCCGCTGCTCGTCTGATGACAATGTCTGGCTCCTCCATCATTTCCAGCAGAGATCGGTAAACACCTGGCTGCCCTTTTACTGCTGCTATTTCTGCCATCGCTTCTCTCACCTCTGGGTATGGACTAGTACCCATTATTTTGAGAAGAGAAATTACCTCTGGGGTTTCTGCCATTTCTCTGGCCACTAAAAGGTACTTCTCCCGCTGAATTCGGTCACTGGCATTTAGGCCGACGGCAAACTCTGTGACTAAATTCTTTAGCAAGCCGGCGGCGACGCTTCTTACTTTCCCTGAGGGGTCGTGTCTCTCTAAATGACACAGAATTCTGGTCAACTCCGGGTTTAACCGATCCAGGGCGAACCAGGCCTTTACCGCTTCGGCTCGCTGAAAAGGTTTATCCTGACGCAACATGCTCAACAAAAATTCTCTTGATGGTAGAGTCCCAAGCCTAGTGATTAACTGCCAACCCATAATTTTTACTTCTTCAGGTGAATTTTCTGCCTCAATCAGATTTTGTAAGAGAGGCAAAAATTCTGTTTCCCTCATCGAGACAACCACGGAAGCAGCATATTCTCTAACCCGTTGAGAACTATCCGCCAGACACTGAACTATTTCCGGATAAGTGATGGGTTCCTTAACCTTTTCTAACGCCCAGAGGCTGTAAATCCTTACATTTTCGTCTTCGTCTCGTAAGCGACGGACCAGCCCCTCAATAGTATCTGTTGATTTAAGCCTGACCAGTGTCCTGATTGATTCTATTTTTAGCTTAACCGATGGGTTTTCCAGTAACCCTTCTATCGCCGTCCGGGCATCAGCCGCTTTAAGTCTCTCCAGCGCCCAAACCGAACGAAGTTTTACCTCCTCTTCCTTGTCATCAAGGGCAGATACTAAGGCCGGGATAATTCTTTCATCCTGACTGGATTCCATTGCCCATATACATCTGATCCTCACAGGCACATATCTATGTTTAACTAGCTCGGTAAGACTTCTTAATCTTTCTGAAGGAAGACTTTTGAACTTTGCCCTGGCGGCATCACGCCAGAATAACCGCTGTAACGCCCAGAGAAGTTCTTCCAGCACCTCGGAAGAATTATCTTTTAAATGGTCAATGATCACTTCTAGTACCTGTTCTTCCCCCAGCTTACCCAGACCAACGGCTGCGTAATAACGTACCTGCCAGTAAGAATCATCAAGAGACCTGACCAGATCACTAATTACACTGGCATCACCGTGCCTAACAAGTCCTTGACAACAATAAAGCCTGACCAGCCACCACTCATCATTTAATCCCTGGCGAAAACTGGATAAGGAAGTGATATCGCCAAATTCTAAGAGATACCTGGCTGCTTCCGCTCGTATCTGGCGACTTCTATCAGTCAACAGAGTGGCTATCTGAGGAAGATAGGTCTTGTTTTTTTCTCTAGATAGACGCTCTAAAATTGCCAACTTTTGGCTATCTGGGGCATACCGTAATCCTTCTATCTCCAGCGAGCTAACTTTTTCAGAAGATAAACTATTCCCAGCCAAGCCTAACATGAAAATAAGAACCATCCATCCGCTTCCGCTTCGCTTCTTAACCAGATTAGTTCTCACCTAGAACCCCGTTTTTTTCTTTCGACCAGCCAGGCTGATATAGTTGCCAGGGAAATCCAATGTCCACCAATTTAATGCGGCCAGTGTATTTTGGTCCTGAACCAATGAATAGCCCCTGTTTCAAAAAACCAAAACATATTGTGAGATAAGCCTGCACTGCCTTTGTCTGGACCATCCCTGTGTCTGCATCCAGACCCGAAGGCACATCCAGACTGAAAACTGGTTTCTCCAACCGGTTAATTTCTTCTATTATCTTTTCCTCTCGGTCTTTAAGAGGTCCCCGCAGCCCTATTCCTAAAAGGGCATCAACCACCGCGTCGAAATCTCGCATTTCCCTTAGTTCAGTCGCGTCGTCTAGAAACGAGACTTCACTTTTCATCTTACTCAAAATTTTGTAGTTTGTAAAGGATAATTCCGTAAGAACATTTTCGCCACCAGCCAGGGCTACTTTAACCTGATACCCTGAGTTTATCAAATATCGGGCCGCCACCAATCCATCTCCGCCATTGTTACCTCGTCCACAAACAATCCCTACTCTCTTCTTTTTTTCTCTTCTCAACCAATAGTTCACCACTCTGGCCGCTTCCCTCCCAGCATTTTCCATTAAAACCAGGAGCGGTATTCCAAACACCTCGGTAGCTGCTTGTTCCCGACGATAAACTTCAGCTACTGGCAGAATAATTCTTTTCATACTCACTCCTCATGTCTCGGCAAAACATCCTTCAATTAAGCTTCTTGAAGTTTCCTGGCAAATTCCTGGCCGACCCGATTAATTGGCCCGGCTCCAATGGTGATGACGACATCACCGGGTTTCACCACCTCTTGAAGGTAAACCTGTATTTCCTTGGGTGTGGGCAGATAAAGCGCCTGCCGGCCGTGCTGACGAATTCGCTCCACTAACATCCCGGCATTGACCAGCTGTTTTTCCCGCTCGGAATCGCGCACAAAGTAAATATCAGGAACGATAACTTTATCAGCCAAGGCAAAAGAACTGGCAAAATCCTCCAGAAGAAAGCGTGTACGACTGTACTGGTGTGGCTGGAAAATAACCACTAAGCGCCTGCCAGGATAACGAGACTTCACTGCCGCCAAGGTAGCCCGAATTTCTGTAGGATGATGCCCATAATCGTCCAGGATTGTAATCCCTTTTATCTCAGCAATTTTTTCCATCCGGCGATGAACTCCAGCGAAATTAGCCAGGGCTGACGAAATCGTTTCAAAATCTAATCCGACTTCTGTCCCGATAGCCAAAGCAGCCAGACTATTCAAAACATTATGGCGGCCTAATAAGGGAAGGGTTACCTTTCCCAGCAGGTTATTTCTAAAAAAACATTTAAACGAAATAGTATCAACACCGTTTCTTATTTCAGTAGCTTGCCAATCTCCCCCGGAAAGGCCATAAGTTATAACTCTGGCTGGGGTGACTCCCAAGCAATTCATTGCCCTTGCCTATCGAATCGGAAGGGAACACTATGACAACATTTTTTACCTGCGATGGTTTCCCTATTTTCTGAGGCTGCAATTCCTCCAGACCGGCAAAATCTCCTCGAACCATTCGAAGATAATAATTAAGATCTTTCTCCTGGAAAGTTGGAGGCAGTCTCAATTGCGAGTTGTTAATCTCACCCAAACTGTTCACACTTCCTTGCCAATGGCTTTGAGCGCAAGCATTACCGCTTTTTCAGGCTCATCCATATATTGTATCGATGGGGCATCCCCTTTCCAATCAATAAGTTTCCATGTTGAAACTCCCACGAGCGGTTTTTGAAATTTCAGCGCAAAAGCGATTTCCGAGAGCGTCCCAAAACTTCCGCCGATAGCGATAATTGCGTCGCTTGATCTGACCACAATGCTGTTTCTTGCTTCACCGAGAGCCGTCGGAATCGAGTAATCAACATAAGGGTTTGCCGAGGATCTATCGGAAGTGGGCAGAATTCCTATGGTTACCCCCCCAGCGGATTTTGCCCCACGGCAGGCATGGAGCATCACGCCGCCCATCCCTCCGCAAACCAGAACCG
>JAMWDF010000055.1 GCA_023818865.1 Candidatus Omnitrophota bacterium | reverse complement strand
TGGTTATCTTCAAAGAAGTGACCAGGCTTTACGATGGACAGTATCCGGTAACGGCAGTCAACTCTCTAAGCTTGATTATCATGCGAGGCGAATTTCTCTGTTTAGCCGGACCATCTGGTTCCGGAAAAACCACCGTTTTGAATCTAATGGCTGGATTGGATAGACCGACTCAGGGCAGCATCATCTTCGACGGCCAGATGCTGAATCACCTTAGTTCCCATAAACTCTCGCGCTTGCGCCTGCTCAAAATCGGCTTCGTCTTCCAGGAACTAAATCTCTTGCCAGTACTGACAGCCTTCGAGAATATAGAATTCCCTCTGGTGCTTCAAAAGGTACCGGCCAGTGAAAGGAAACGCCGTACCCTGAAAATTATGCAGGAACTGGAAATATTAGACCTATTTCACCGTAAGCCATCCGCTATGAGCGGAGGCCAACAACAAAGAGTAGCCGTTGCTCGGGCAGTAGTAACTCAACCTTTGTTGGTCCTGGCTGATGAACCGACAGCCAATCTTGATTCAACTAATGCTGTTCGGCTGATTGAGTTAATGCACCATCTCAACCAGGCCCACGGAATTACCTTTGTTATTGCCACCCATGACCATCAGGTTATTTCTCGAGCTCATCGGGTAATTTACCTCCGAGACGGACAAATAAGTTCACCTTCGACTAAGCCTTAGTCAGAAAAGTTCCTGACTGTTTGGGAGAAATTAGGTCAAAAAAACGAAATGATTAGTTTTTGTCTTTAAAAGAATATTTGGACACGCAGGTAAGCGAAGTCTGGATAGTCAAAAAATTCATCACCGGACCCGGCAACAAAACTGGCCCAGCCTAAACTAATCTCTGTATTGCTTCGGGGAGAATATTTCACCACTGGATTCAAATAAACTCCTCCATCACCAAGATTTACCAACAACGTGTGTTGAAACCTAAGCAGAGGAGTAACTTCATAGTCCATGGCCCAGTATCCATAGTCTTTAGCCAAAAACTGTTCCTCACCTTTTAACAGGGACCACCACTGATATTCTCCCGGACGATTACCTTTTCCGTTGTGATAGTACTCCAGAGCGAATTTGAAGGTACTAGCGAATGAATAGTCCATGCCTAAAACGAACCGGGAAAACGTCTTTTCTCCTTGCTCGTAAAGAGCCGCCCCGTGGACTTCAGCTGAGCGGATACTCCTGGAAAAATCAAACCCAAACCCGTTCTGCCGCCCATCGCTATAACCTACGCAGAGAGCATCAGCCTGCCAGAGAGGATACCGGAAACAACCAGCCACTAAAGGAGTGTCAAGCCCAGACTTTCCCGCAATTACTCCAGTGAACGATAAAGCGTTGTCCAGCAACAATGAAAATTTCAACCCGTCTGTCCCCTGACGGTCACTGCGCTCAATGTCCAGCGGATTTACCTGAGGAAACGGATTGATGATATTCCAAGCCCGGCCGCTACCCCAGTCAACTGCTTGCCGACCAGCAGTCACTTCAATATTCCCTGAAGTAAACCTGCAGAAAACGCGGTAAAGACCGTGGCTTAGGCGAAAATTCTTCTCTTCTACCAAAACCCCATTAAGATCAAGAAACGTCGGCTGCTCTACCGCTTCTAATAAAGCAAAATCTGGACTCCGGGTAAAATCGCCGAGATGCCATTCCAGGTCATAGCTAACATACCAGTTAAAACCTTGTCCCGGTTGTCCGGTTAGTTGCAGGCGGAGACGAGTAGAATTGTCTGTATAGGAATTTTTCCTCTCTGGAAAACTCGGGAAAACCGTCTGGTTACGCCAGGAACCATGGATTTCCCCTCTGGCCCAAGACCAAGAAAAGGCGCTTCCTGGCAGGCTGGATATGATGCTGATAAGAGATACCCAGAAGAACTTTTTACCCACTTTTGCCTTCTAATGCTTCCGTTCCTTGTTTTCAGTGACTAACAAGCGATAGACCCGGGTAAACTCCAAGTAATCAGGCTGGCCCGGCGCTGTTTTACTGGAAGCAGCCACATAGGTGAAAGCAGAGCCGAAAAACAGAGGCATTAATCTTTCCAGTAACTCGGTACCCATCGGAATTACCACCACAGGGTAAACTTGTCCGTATCTGACAGTGAACTCCAGAAGGCGCAATAGTTCCCGTGGCTGGTTCACCTTCACGGCTATCTTCAAAATATCGCCTTTTAACCGCCGAAATTCTTTGGCTAATCTGATCAGCCCTGATTCCAAAGGGCAGGCCTTAAAATTATGGTATGACAGGATTACCTTCTTGCTGTGCTGGTGACTTAACTCTACTAGTTTTCTGGCCAGCGCGCTTTTGATCTCTACATCAAGGTAATCAACCAGAGGTAATAGGACCTGATACAAACGCTGGCGGTCAGAATCAGAAATTCGGTAAGCCGGATTACCCTGTTCTCTAAACCAGCGAACAGTAGCAATCAACCTGCCGGAAGTATTTTCCCGAACTCTTTCCACCCACGGAATTAATTCATCTTCAGAACCCAGAGAAAGGAATTGGTCTACCCGTAATTCTACCCACCCAGCGTGGGGAAGGACTTCCTTCAACTTTCTATCTTCCTCCCTTCCGACCAGTACCAACGCCAATTTTTCATTCATCCTGGTGTTCAAATTCAAGCACTTTTCTTTCTAATAGGGAGTGGCTGTTTTTCATTATCTCGGCGACGTCATCCGGCCTGATACCAGAACCCAGCATAATTTTTTTGGCCATATCATCATCAATCAAATCCTCTGGCCCATGAGTATCGGTATTCAGCACAAGAGGGAAATGAAATTGATACCATCTAAGTGCAGTCAGACCGTTTCCTAAAGAGTGCCCGTGGCGGCTGGTGAGTTCCACCGCTACCCCTCTTTCAGCCGCGATCCTGGCCTCTTCTTCCGAGAGTAAACCAGGATGGGCCAGCACGTCAATTTTGCTTCTCACCGCGGCCAGGTTTGTACCTGGCCGAACCGGTTCAACTAGGGTTTCCCCATGAACTACTACCAGGACTGCTCCTAGTTCTTTAGCCAGTTTAACTAAAACAGGAATATCCTCCGGGGACACATGAGTAATCTCTGCTCCCGGAATGACTGTCAGCCGACCGGTCTGATTCAGTCGCCGACTGGCTGCTACTAAACTCGGGACCACCTGATTAATATTGGAAAAATCAACATGATCCGTTAGCGCCAGAGCAGAATATCCCTTCACTTCAGCTCTTCTGACTAATTCGGATGGCAAAAGTTCACCGTCGCTGAAAAGGGTGTGAGTGTGCAAGTCAATCATTTTTCCGACTTCGCTTTTCTGATAGGTTAACGCCTCTCACTAATACATCCACTCGGGATACCTTCAATCCAGACATTTTTTCCACTTCTTCCCTTATCTTCTTTTGCACCTGAAAGGTCACTTCAGGAATATTCACTCCATAATCAACCACAATACTGAGGGTAAAACTTACCTCTCCTTCACCGACCACCACATGGATACCAGCATCCGGTCTTTTTCTGAACAAATGGGTAATACCAGCCACTAACCCTGTTTTGATCCGGTGAACCCCAGGCACCCCCATTGCTGCCACCCCAGCGATACTCGCCAGAACTTCTGTGTCTATCTTCACCTTCCCTGTATTCTCTTCTGCCATGTCCACCCCCGGCGTATCCACTGATTGCTACCTTGGTGAAATGCCTTTCGTTCCCTCCTTTTAATCCCTATTTTTCCAGCAAGCCTTGAGCCAGAGCTTTTTCCAGCCAACCTACGTAGTAACGGCCATTCAGAAAAAGCGGTTGTCTAACAATTTTACGATGCAGGGGCAAGGTTGTTTTCACCCCTTCAATTACCATTTCGTCCAGGGCTCGCTGCATTTTTTCGATTGCTTCCTCCCGGCTCTTGCCAAAACAAATTAACTTGGCTAGCAGGCTATCGTAATAGGGGGAGATCACGCTCCCTGGCTTTAGGTAAGTATCCACCCGAACTCCCATCCCTCCGGGCAAATGCAACCGGGTAATCCGCCCTGGACAAGGCATAAAATTATTAGCCGGGTCCTCAGCATTAATCCGGCATTCAATCGCATGACCACCTGCCTGAACCTGGTACTGCTGAAGTGATAGTTTCTCCTCTCGGGCAATCAGAATCTGTTGTCTCACCAGGTCAATCCCAGTTACCATTTCTGTTACCGGGTGTTCTACTTGAATTCGGGTATTCATCTCCATGAAATAAGCTGTCCGGCCGCTATCAACCAGGAACTCAATTGTTCCCGCACTCTCATATTTGACCGCTCGGGCAATGCGGAGGGCATGCCGAAATAATTTGGCTCTCAGCCAAGGATTGACTATTGGCGAAGGACTTTCTTCAATTAGCTTCTGGTGTCGCCTTTGAACGGAACAATCCCTTTCCGGAAAAACAATCACCTTGCCTTTCCGGTCAGCCAGAATTTGAATTTCCACATGCCGGGGTCTTTCCACATATTTTTCCAGATAAAGAGAAGGATTATCAAAAGCAATCCTGGCTTCTTCCTGGCACATCTTCCAGGCAGATTCAAACTCGCCGATGTTTTTCACTACCCGCATCCCCCGGCCTCCACCTCCGCCGCTGGCTTTGATCATCACTGGAAAACCAATGTGTTTTACCTCGCTTAGTGCCTGGCGAAAATCATCAACCCCGTCAGCTCCGGGAATTACCGGTACCCGATTTTCCCGAACAGTCTTTCTCGCCAGTGATTTATCCCCCATCAGTTGGATAACCGCTGAGCTTGGGCCAATAAACTTTAGGCCAGAAGATTCACAGATTTCTACAAACGGAACATTTTCTGAGAGAAAACCATATCCAGGGTGAACAGCTTGGGCTTTGGTGACATCTATGGCGCTCAGAATTGCCGGCATATTAAGGTAACTCTCTCCAGGGGCAGGTGGACCGATACAAATCTTTTCATCCGCCAGTTTGACTGGCAGGGTTTCTCTATCCGCTTCTGAGAATCCGATGATAGTCACCAGGCCCAACTCCTGACAGGCCCGAATTACCCGGAGGGCAATTTCACCGCGATTAGCGACAAAAACTCGGCTAAACATGAGTACCTGAGGGTCAAGGATTCCCTTGTGGCTGAAATTTTTCCTAAAATAGAGTAAATCACAGAGTTTTTTCGGTCAAATGACCGAAAACTGGTAGCAGTTAGTTTTCCGAAAAATCTCACCCTTTGATGCCTTGAATTGACCAGCTAAGTGATGGTATGCTGAAAAAAAAGGGTCTGCTTTATAAGCAAAACCAAGAAAGGGAAAACTGCTGTTTAGTTATGAAAGCATTGGTTCTGGATGGAGTTTATAATTTGACTGAATGCCAGCAGCCACTTACCCTGGTGGAGAAAGAAAAACCGGTTCCAGGGCCAGAAGAAATTTTAGTTAGAGTGAAGGCCTGCGGGGTGTGCCGAACTGAGCTGGATGAGATTGAAGGCCGGGTCAAAGTAGCTTTTTATCCAATAGTCTTAGGACATCAGGTGGTGGGCGTGATAGAAGCCAAAGGAATTCATTGCCACCAGTTATGCATTGGCGATTGGGTGGGTATAGGCTGGTTTTATTCATCCTGCGGGACCTGCCGTTTCTGTCAACAAGGACAGCAGAATCTTTGCTCTGAATTCAAAGCCACTGGGTTAGATGTGAATGGCGGATACGCCGAATATCTGGTCGTCCCAGAAACATCAGCCTATCGCCTTCCGGAAAAACTTTCCGTAGTTCACTCAGCCCCATTACTTTGTGCCGGGGCCATTGGCTATCGCTGTTTGAGACTTTCTGGTCTCAAAGATGGTCAAACCTTGGGACTGATAGGTTTTGGAGCCTCAGGCCATTTGGTTTTACAAATGGCCAAATACCTTTTCCCCCACTCCCCAATTTTCGTCTTCACTCGCTCGGTCCAGGAAAGACAGCTAGCTCAACAACTTGGCGCTGCCTGGACCGGAGAGATCTCTGCGGTACCACCATCTCTCCTGGACTGCGGCATTGATACCACCCCGGTGTGGCAACCGGTTATCACCGGGTTAGCCATCTTACAGAAAGGCGGCCGTCTTATCATCAACGCTATCAGCAAGGAAGACACTGACAAACCTGAACTCATTAAGCTAAATTATCAGAAACACCTCTGGCAAGAAAAGGAAATTAAGACAGTGGCTAATGTCACTCCTCAGGATATCGCTGGTTGCCTCTCTCTAGCCGAGAAAATCCCGCTCTTACCCAAAGTTCAGGAATACTCGCTGGAAGAAGCTAATCTTGCTTTGAGAGAAATTAAAATGGGGCAAATCAAAGGAGCAAAAGTACTAAGGCTTGATTAATCCGTCAAAGTATTTCTCTTACGTAACTGGCAATGGCAAGAGCAGCTGTCAATCCTGGTGATTCAATCCCCAAGAGATTAATAAATCCAGGAAATCCCTGGTCAGCTTCATCCTTGATCATAAAATCAAGAGATTCACTCCCGGCCGGCTGAAGTCTTGGTCTGAGCCCATAGGTTTCTGGAACTATCTTTGATCTTTCTAAGGAAGGAAGATATTTTCTGGCCTCTTGATAGAAAAAGTCTCTCTTTTCCGGATTAACCAGGTAACTTCCCTGTCTATCTTCATCAGGATATGCTGGTTCTTTCTTTTCCACATATTCCACATCCGGTCCAAGGCGATAAGAGCCGCCAATCCGCGGAGTAAGATGAATTCCCAGAGAATAAGGGGTGGGAACAGGATAAACCAGCCTGGTTACTTTCAGATTCTGGTGTAAAGAAAAATAATCCCCTTTTGCCCAGGACAGCTGATACTTCATGCCCAGAAAACCAGCCACTTGGTCAGCCAAAAGACCGGCACAGTTTATTACTTTCTCCGCAAGGTAGCTGTCTTCTTTGTCTTTCCGGACTGTCACCCGATACTCTTGTCCCACCTTTTCCAATCCGGTCACTGGTGAGGCTAAAGCCAGTAACCCACCAGCTTCCTTAAAGGCCTGGGCTAAAAAATCCATCGCCTGATGGGCATTAATTAGGGCAGTACTCGGAGTGAACAAGCCGATTTTTCCCTCAATGTCCGGCTCCAAATTTTTGACCTGTTTTCTAGTCAGCATCTCCAGACCTGGTACCCCGTTTTCTCTACCCTGCCGGTAAAGCTTTTCAATGGCTTCTACCTCCTGGCGGTTGCTGGCCACAGTAATTTTCCCGGAAGGCACATAAGTTAATCCATGAAGTTTCAAAGTTTCTTTCCAAAGTCGGTTACCAGTGACGCTTAGGATAGCCTTCAAAGAACCTGGGGAGTAGTGAATCCCACTATGAAGCACTTCGCTGTTTCTGGAGCTTGTTTCCAGGCCGTAGCGTTTTCTTTTTTCTAAAATCCCTACAGACATCCCGTCTTCAGCCAATTTTTTACCAATGGCCAACCCAATTACCCCAGCCCCGATAATCAGCACGCTAAAGTCCGCCATCCAGTAACCCTTTTTATCATTATACTGTCTGCGGCCAACTCGGAGAAAATTGCTGCTGTATGCTATAATTTCCCCCCAGGAACCTGGAGAAACATTGGCGAAAAGAAAAATTATAGACTTTCACCAGCATCTCCATTCTTTGGTAGATGCTGAAAAACTGAGGGCGATTGGGGAAAAATTTGGTGTAGTGAAGACAGTCCTTTTGGGGATGCCTGAATCACGCCGACCAGGCAATAACAAACTCGTTCTAACCGCAGTTAAACTGAACCCTGATTTCTTTATCCCCTTCGCTGGTTTTGACTTCCGGACGATGACCAGCCAGGATATTCTGGCCTTTAAAGATCAGGGCTTTTGGGGAATAAAGTTTATCGCTCCTCTCTTACCGTATAATGATAGCCGTTACTTGCCTATTTACCAGCAGGCCGCTCGCCTGAAGATGGTCTGCTTCTTCCACCTTGGCATTGTGGCTAATTCTCCTGCCTGGAGAGATTGCGACAGCAGTTTGATGAGGCCAATTTATCTGGACCACATCGCCAGGAATTTCCCAGAATTGACTATTATCGGAGCTCATTTTGGCAATCCGTGGAGCGATGAAGCCGCTATGGCTTGCCGCTGGAATCCTAACCTTTTTTTTGATTTTTCTGGCTCTCTGTTGAAGTATCGCCCGGCTAAATATCTTTCCAATCTTCTCTGGTGGAAACCGAATTCACCATACCACAGCCCTGATAATACCTCTCCCTGGCAAAAGATTGTTTTTGGCAGCGATGTTGTTCCCGAAGAAGTGAGTGATGTCATCAACGATTATGAAAAACTTTTCCAGACACTGAGGCTTCCCCAGAAATGGCAGGCCTTTGTCTGGTGGAAGAACGCCGCGAAAATCTTGAATCTTTAAATAACCTACTCCGGAGGCTAAAATGACTGATAGAGAACGATTTCTTCAATCCCTCCTGTTTGGCAAACCTGACCGAGTTTATTTCGCGCCGGGCGGACCCAGGGAATCCACCCTGGCTGCCTGGCATACTCAGGGACTGCCAGACAACGTGGACTGGTTTTCTTATTTGAAAAAACAAATTGGACTTCCAGTAGACACAAATGAGACTAAACCTTCAACTTTCAGATTATCCTTCGGTCTGATACCCCCTTTTGAAGAGAAAATTCTCAGCCACCACTCCGGTCATTACCTTGTTCAAGATGGTAAAGGAGCCATCGTAGAAATTTCAGACCGGTATGATGTTACCTATCTTCGCAGCGCCAAAGATTTTGTTACCAGAAAATGGCATAAGTTCCCAGTGGAAACAGCCGAAGATTGGGAGGAGATGAAAAAAAGGTACAATCCCGATACCCCGGAACGCTATCCAGAAGACAGAAAGGCTACAACCGCCGCTCTGAAGGATCGTTCCTATGTCTTGGGTATTGGCATCCCCGGTCCCTTCTGGGCAATGAGAGATTGGTGCGGATTTGAAAATCTCTGCCTGATGATGGCCACCCAGCCGGATTTCGTTTTGGAGATGGCCACCTTCTGGAAAAATTTTGTTCTCCAAGTTCTGGAACGGGTGATCAACGATATTAGATTGGACTATGTTATTATCAACGAGGATATGGCTTACAAAGAAAAAGCCATGATCTCGCCAGCTATGGTGAGAAAATTCCTCTCTCCATGTTGGGCAGCCTGGGTAAATAGATTAAAAGAGAGCGGTTGCCCGATTGTCATGCTGGATTCAGACGGGTTTATCGGCGAACTTATTCCTCTTTGGATTGAGGCAGGAATCAACGCAACAATTCCTGTAGAAGTAGCAGCTGGCAATGACATTGTCGCTTTTCGTCGAGAGTTCGGAAAGAAAATGGCCTATCAAGGAGGAATAGACAAGAGAGCCCTGGCTAAAGGGGGAGAAGTAATGAAAAAAGAACTACAAAGGGTTATTCCTCCCCTCTTAGAAGATGGTGGTTACATCCCTGGGTGTGACCATGGAGTGCCGCCTGATATCTCTTGGCCAAATTTTGTGGATTACTGCCGTTTGCTTGCTCATATGACCGGATGGCTTTAGACTTATCGTTCAATCCAGAGGAAAGGTTAATCCATCACTGGCCATAATTACTTCTACCCCGGTGCGACGGGAAACTTCTTCCTGTTTTTCCCAGATTCTGGCCTTCAGCATACTCATCCCAAAATGGGTAAGAATAGCTTTCTTCGGGTGAGTTTCCCGAATAATTATTTCTGCTTCCGGTAGAGAAAGATGGTAAAGATCAGGCCGTGGCTCCAGTAAGACCGTGTTGATAATCAAAATGGAACAGCCAGCGTAAGCCCAAGGCAGTTGTTGAAAAAAGCGGGTATCAGGCAAGTATCCAATCGTCGGTTTGCCAGATTCAGTCATTATAAAGCCATAGGTTTCTACCCCATGTTGGAGTTGCACCGGCACTTTAAGAGATACCTGGCCCAACTGGTATTCACCGCCGGCTTTAAGAATTTCTATTCTATTCAGGAAGGAACGTAAATACTTGAAAATTACCGGCTCTCCCTCTAAAGCATCCCCAGGGCTTAACAACACTCCGCGCGGTGAAAAACCGCCGTTGGTCATGGCTTCAATCATTACGTTGACGTCGCCTGAATGGTCCAGATGTTTGTGGGAAAGAAAGATACCTGTTAGTTTCCCTGGATTTAAGGGTGGCCGACTTTTCAAAGCCCGAACCAGGGTACCTGGCCCTGGATCAACTAAGAATTGCGTCTCGTTGAGACAAAACCATATCCCCCCGGAAGCTCGCAGTTGCTTAATAAGGACAAACCTGGCGCCAGCCGTCCCTAAGAATTTGATGAAGGCCACTAGTTATCTCTCGCTGACGCCGGTAAACATCTCTTCCAAAAAGGGAAGTAATTTCTTGGCTCTATCAGAACATCGCAGTTTATCTATTGCCTTCGCCTCTATCTGTCTTATTCTTTCCCGGGTCAGCTGAAAATACTGACCAACCTCTTCCAATGTCCGGGGATAGCCTTCTTTGTCCAAGCCAAACCGCAATCTGATAATAGTTTCTTCCCGCTTATCCAGAATCTCCAGAGCCTTTTCTAGCTCTTCGCGCAAGAGAGAATGTTTGGTGTGGTCCACCGGACCAGGCGTCTCATTATCTTCAATGAAATCTCCCACCGTGGTTCTCTCTTCATCCCCGACGGGTAAATCTAAGGAAACAGGTTCAGGTCGCATGGAACGTTTGATTGTCCGCACTTTTTCCTCATCCATGTTCATCGCCTGGGCAATTTCCTGGTCAGTGGGGTCCCGATCAAACTGCTGAGTTAGAGCTCTGATAACCTTATTAAGTTTGTTTATTTTCTCAATCATATGCACCGGGATTCTAATGGTGGCTGAGTGGTCAGCGATGGCTCGAGTAATTGCCTGTCTGATCCACCAGGTAGCATAAGTACTGAACTTAAATCCAGTCCGATACTTGAACTTTTCCACTGCCTTCATCAATCCAATATTGCCTTCCTGAATCAAATCAAGGATGGAAAGTTTGGCATTGCTGTATCTTTTGGCAATATTTATTACCAGTCTAAGGTTAGCTTGAATCAGCCGGCCTCTTAACTCCTCCAATTCTCTCTGGGAGCGGTTGAACTTCCGGCCAGATTGCTTTTTCAATCGGCTGATTTTTTTCTTTACTTCTTCTATCCCCCGGGCAATTTCCACCTCTTGTTCATGGGTCAATAGAGAAAAAGACCCTGCTCCTTTCAAATAGGACCGAAGAGGATTCCTCGCTTCTTCCAGGTCAAGCTTTTTTTCTTCCACAAAAGGCATATCTTCTAAGTCAGCCTCAATCTCTATATTCCAGGACTCCAGTTCGTCAAATAGGTCTTCAATCTCCTCGCTACTCATATCAAGGGAGATTTCGTTAATCTCGTCCCAAGAAAGATGCTTCTTTTTCTTCCCCATCTCAATCACTTCCTTAATTCTCTTATCCCGATTCACCATCATCTCTGTCCTTGTCAACTTCTCGTCCATATCCTACCCCTTTTTCATATTGGTTAGAGCATCCTGAAGTTTTCTGATGTCTTCTTGATTAATTTCTTGCGGTTTCTTATCCTTTATCCCGCTCAAAGTTTGCTTGGCTTGTTCTGATAAACGCCACTGGACTAATCGCCGCACACAATCAACAAAAATCTTTTCCTTCTTTCCTTCCTCCAGTTCCCGGCTATCCATCGCCACACCAGCAAGCCACTCCTGGAGTCGCTCATCTTCAATCCTACCCATCAACGCAGAAGCATCAACCGGAATATTCTGGCTTTCCAGTCGCCCCACCACCCCTATTAAATACTCCATCCGGTCGGTTAGTTTACCTCTGAAAACATAAAGTCGCTTCCAGTAACTATCATCTGCAAGCAATACCCGCAACAGCTCAGTTTCAGCCAGTTCCACATTTTTTTTCTTTAAGATAAGACCTTGACCAGAATAATTGTCTTTCTCCTCTCCTCCTTTTCGTGAATAAACCGTCTTTTCCAGAAGAACCAGGGGTAGGTGCAACCGTCCTGCCAGCCGGCTTAAATACTCATGTTGTTCAATTTTGTCGGGAATGGCTGAAATCAAAGTGGTCATCTCCTTGGTTATAATAGCTTTCCCCCGGGGAGATTGGCTATCCTGCATTCTGGAAAGCACCTGGAGACCAAAATCAAGAAAGTCCTGTGACTGGTTAATAAAGTGCCTAAAAGATTCTTCCCCGTAATCATCCAGAAATTTGTCTGGATCAAAACCTCCGGGGAGTGCCCCAACCTTGACTTGAAATCCGTTTCTTAACACCGATTCTAAACTTTTCCAAACAGCCATAATTCCTGACTCGTCCGCATCAAAAAGTAAAAGCAGCTTATCAGTAAACCTTCTCAGTAAAGATAGATGATTGTCTGTCAGGGCAGTCCCCAGAGGAGCGACCGCATTCCGGAAACCGTGCTGATGCAGCCGCAGGACGTCAAAATAACCTTCCACCAGCAAGGCGTAACCGTTATCCCTGATTCCCTCTCGCGCCCAGTTGAGTCCGTAAAGGACTCTACTCTTGTTGAAGACTGGCGTCTCTCCGGTATTGAGGTATTTAGGTTCCTGGTGGTCATCCACTGCTCGGCCCCCAAATCCCACCACTTCTCCCCTAAGATCAAAGATGGGAAAAAGGAGCCGGCGCCGAAATATATCCCGAGTACCGCTGGCGGCA
>JAMWDF010000054.1 GCA_023818865.1 Candidatus Omnitrophota bacterium | reverse complement strand
AGGCTATAATGCTTCCATTTATTTTGCGAATACCTTGTTTGGCAATTACCTTTGCCCAATGTTCTAAAAGCTGATTGGCATTCATTTTCCCTTTCCAATCATTACTGCCAAGTGTTGGGTCGCCTCCGCCCACAATGTAGATATTTCCATCAAGCGTACCCTCTTTTATAGCTCCATCATAGGCAATTTGCGTTTGGAAGGTAAAGTCTTTTCCAAGTATTTCAAGAGCCGTAGCCGTAGAAAAAAGTTTGAGACAAGACGCTACTTGCATCAACTTTTTTGCATTTTTTTCTACCAAAACCTTGCCCGTAGAAGTATTACGTAAGCTGAAAGAAAAATAACCTTGAACAAACGGCTAAGATTTTTGCCAGACAATCTGGTGGAATACGTCATCTGTCATGAACTTTCTCATCTGCGTTTTCCAGGCCATGGCAGGTCTTTTCGGGAATTGATAAAGAAATACTTCCCCCAGCAGCGAGAACTACACAGGCAGATGGCTATTTATCAGTTCCTCTGGGAAAGTACTGGCAAGTTTAGGGAAAACTTGAAGAGAGGGCAAAGGGATGAAGCCACAAGAGAGAAAAAGGTCTTCTCGGACCAGGGAAAGGTTACTGGAGGTAGCAGCCAGGGTTTTTGCTTCTGAGGGGTACCGAGGGGCCACCATCGCCCGGATCAGCCAGCTAGCCGGTGCCAATATCGCCGCGGTGAACTATCATTTCGGCAGCAAGAGCCAACTTTACCGCGAAGCCTGGCGCTATACTTTTAGTCAGTCCATCAAGAAACATCATCCTGATGGTGGGGTGCCAGAGACGGCTAGGCCAGAAGAAAGACTGAAAGGGAAGATCAAGGCTCTTATTTCGCGGCTGGCCGACAGAAATAATCTGGAGTTCCAGATACTTCAGAAAGAATTAGCTGAACCAACAGGATTGTTGAAAGAAGTTCAGCGGGAAACATTGGAACCTTTGAAGCAGAGTCTAGAGGCGGTGATCAGAGAACTTCTTGGAGTGAAGGCCTATCCGGAGGAAGTCCAATTTTGTCGGTTGAGTATTATGTCGCAATGTCTTGGACCGCTGGTCAGAAAGAGTTGGGAAAGCAAGGGAAGCAAACGTTGTCTGGCTTTCAGGGAAGTTGAACCAAAGAGGCTAGCTCGTTATGCTGAGCATGTGTTTACTTTTTCTCTGGGAGGGTTGAGAGAGATTAAAAACCAGAGAGAGCAAAGGAGGAACCATGGAGTGGATGGAAAAGGTAGCAGTAAAGGGGAAAGAAAAGCGAGAGGCTCTGGCTAATGCCAGAAAGAAGTTAAAATCTTGGGGTTTGAAGATGCCAGGGATTTTTCCGCCGGTGGTTCTGGACTTCGGCCGGGGAGATTTTTCTCGGTGGGGTCATATTGAATACTGGATCGCCAATGATGAAAAAAATTGGTATTGTGGCAAGTTCCTTTTGATGTTTAAGGGGCAGACCTGCTTGGCTCACCATCATCTAAAAAAACACGAGACATTTTTTGTAGTGAAGGGCAAAATCCTCATGCAATTGAGCGGGAAAAAGTTAACGCTGAAACCCGGGGATGTTTTACCTATGCCTCAGAAGACCAGGCACACTTTTACTGCCCTAACCGATTCGCTCATTTTAGAAGTATCGCTTCCTTCACTGAAGGGAGACAATATCTTTCAGGACAAGACAATTGGGGTAGTTTGACCCTTTTGAAATTTGGGGATGGAAACAATGGTTGGTAGCCGCTGGGGAGAACTTACCTGGCAGGAACTGGAACAGGTCATAAAGAAAAGTCCAGTCGTTCTGGTGCCAGTGGGACAGATAGAACAACATGGCTGGCATCTTCCGGTGGAAACAGATGCTTTTTTGGCTGAAGTCATCGCCACAAAATTAGCGGAAACAATGAGCCAAGAAATGCCGATTTTGGTGATCCCAACTATCTGGACAGGTTATTCTACTGCGGAGGTCACCCGCTGGCCTGGTTGCCTCAACCTCCGTTTGGAAACATTTATGGCGCTCCTAGAAGATGTTTGCTCCTCTTTGATTAAGATGGGTCTGAAAAAATTTGTTCTGATCAGTACCCATGGCAACCACACTGGAGCCCTGGAAGTAGTTGCCAGGAAGATGGCTGATTTACATAAGATTTATCTGGCGGTAACTATCCCTTCAGTAATTGCTAAGAAAGAGATAGAAAGCATATTGGAAAAAGGGAAAATGGGTAGTTGCCATGCTGGCGAATACGAAACTTCTCTGATGCTTTATCTTGCTGAAGACAAAGTGAAGAAAGAAAGTTTGACCAATGAGGATATCTTAAGGTGGGCCGATTGGCCTTTTTACGGCCAAGTATTTGTTTCCACTTGGGGGATGCAGAAGAGCCTCACTGGTACTTATGGTGACCCGACCGCTGCCACAGCGGAGAAGGGCAGGCGAATTTTTGAATCTATTCTCAAAGCTTATCAGGCATTTCTCAGAGACTGGGGGCAAAGGTGAATATCACTGGAGAGGAAAAGAATTATTTGAGAGACCTTGCCAAAAAGGTAGCAGAACTGGCTACTTTACCTAGACAAGAAGAGATGGCGAAAGCCTGGAGAAGGCATAACCGCTTGCAAGCAGGTAGACCCCTGGTTCTCATCTTTCCAGAAGGAGCCTGGAGTGAACTTCTTCCAGAATCAACCTTGAGATTTTCCGATCCCCTTCTTCGGAATTGGGAAAGAGACTTGAGGTGGCGACTTTATTACTCTCAGCATCTCCAGGATGACAGTGTTATTGATGATATTCTTTATGTCCCCAAAGCGATTGAAAATACCGGCTGGGGACTGGAAGTAAAGCCAATCCGGCCTGAACAACTACGGGGAGCCTGCCATTATGAACCAGTTCTAGTGGAAGAAAAAGATATAGAGAAGATTAAGTTTCCGGTGATCAGCGAGGATGAAAAAGAAACGGTTAGAAGATGGGAAATAGCCAGAGAAATCTTTGGGGATATCCTCAAGGTGGAATTACGCGGGATAGGCGGCCTTTGGTACTCGCCGATGGATTGGTTAGCTGTCTGGCGCGGGTTTGACCGTCTTTTCCTTGATCTGACAGAGAGACCGAAATGGATTCATCAGGTCATGGCTAAAATCACTGCCGGAACGCTTTCTATGCTGGACCAGTATGAAAAATTGAATCTTCTTTCTCTGAATAACGGAAACCATTATGTTGGTTCTGGAGGTTTTGGTTTCACTGATGAGCTTCCTCAGAATGATTTTGATGGTTACTGGGTAAGAACATTGGACCTTTGGGGACATGCTACTGCTCAAATTTTTTCCCTGGTTTCTCCGGCGATGCACGAGGAGTTTGCTCTGGAATATGAGAAGCAAGTGCTTTCCCGTTTTGGTCTGAATTGCTACGGTTGCTGCGAGCCGCTCCACAAAAAACTTGATCAGGTGACAAAGATTCCCCGATTGCGTCGCATTTCTATGAGTCCCTGGGTAGAAATCGGGGAGGCCGCCGGAAAGATTGGCCGGAGATTTATCTTTTCTTGGAAACCTAATCCGGCGGTTCTCGCTGGAGAAACCTGGGAACCAGATGTAGCTAGGCAGGTAATTCGCCAGGCGCTAAGCCAATTAACTGGTTGTGTGGTAGAAATTATTATGAAAGACACTCATACCTGTAGAAATCAACCTCAGCGGATGGTTGAATGGGTGAAGATTGCCAGGCAAGAAGCAGAAAGGTGGACAGGATGAAAACCTATCGCGTTGGTCTGATTGGTTTTGGCTTAATCGGTAAGGTGCATGCTTACGCCTATTCTGTTTTGAAATACTATTATGACTTGCCGTTCCAGGTAGAACTTTATGGCCTGTGTAGCCGGACCGCGGAAACTTTAAGGAAAGGGGAGAGTTATGGTTTTCAATTCATGACCACTGACTTTCAGGAATTGATTGTTAGGCCAGAGGTAGATGTTATTGATATCTGTTGTCCTAATACTGCCCACCTGTTTCCTTTAAGGGAAACTCTGAAGCGGAACAAGCCGGTTTATTGCGAAAAACCAGTGGTAACCAGTTTAGAAGAAGTATCTGAAGTAGAAAAACTATTACCGAGTTATACTGCAACTAACCAGGTCACCTTTCACAACCGTTTTTATCCAGCCACGCTGAAGACAAAAGAATTGCTGGAAAATGGTTTTCTCGGTACCCCAATAAGTTTTCGGGTAGCCTATTATCACTCAGGAAGTTTAGACCCGGAGAAACCAATTGGATGGAAACAAGAGAAAGGCGCTGGTCTTCTTCTTGACCTGGGAAGTCATGCTTTAGACTTGGTTTACTGGTTTTTGGGCCGGGTGGATAGGGTAATTGGCCAAACCCGCATCCTTTATCCCTGCCGGCCAGCGATCACCGGGGAAAAAGTTCCGGTGGAGGTGGAAGACTATGCCTTGGTGATGCTCTGTTTGGAAAATGGGGCCAGGGGAACGGTGGAAGTTTCTAAGGTGGCGGCTGGGTCAGAAGATGACCTGTCCTATGAGCTTTATGGAACCGGGGGAGCAATTCGCTATCATTCCATGGAACCAAATTTTCTGCATATCTATGACGCCAGAGCTGGGGATGGTTTTATTGCTCTGCCTACTGTCCAGCGTTATGCTGAGTCATGTTTTCCTGGTCCCAAGTTTAGCATCGGTTGGGTGAGGGGACATATCCATGCCATCTATTCCTTTCTCAAGGCTGTCCACCTAAGTCACCCAGCCTCACCGTCCCTGGTGGATGGACTTTACAATACGAGAATTATTGAGGCGGTGAAGCGGTCAGAAAAAACAGCTAGATGGGAACGAATAGATTGATTTCCTGGCAGCGGTTAGTCTTTCTTTTCCTATTCTTAAGCTGGTTCGTTCTGGGGAAGGCCTGGATAGAAGGGAGAGAGATATCCGAATCAGGGAAGCAATTAGTCAAATTAATTCGTTCGGCTGAGTGGCAGTCTGATCCTGATATTCAAATCCAGATTGAGAATATTCTAACAGAAATCGGCGCGGAAGGAGAGTTGATTCTCCAGGAGTTTCTGGACAAGAAAAGACTGGATGCCAGAGATTATAGTCTGGCGCTTTATGCCGCTGGGTTACTCTGCCGGCTTAACCACCAGCAGTCGGCGGCTTTTCTGAAGGAGAGACTACGGGAAGGGTATACGCTGTTATTTCCGGTTTCCATCTTGAAAGACAGAAGGGAAAACGAGCTCTGGCAGACTTTTGAAAGAAATTACTATCAGCATCTGCTGACTATGGTGATTTCAGCGGGATTGGTTCGGGCAGGAGAAGATTTTTATCTTGGTAAGATTAAAGAAATGCTTTGCCATCCTGAACCAGAGTGGGCCGCAGCTGCTCTGGTGGCTCTAGGCCAAACAGGGAAGAAAGAATCAGTTCAGACCTTGATTGAATTTCTTTCAGAAAAGGAAGTGAAGGAAAACCAGGTTTTGATGGAAGCCTGCCTTCGGGGATTAGGGGAGAGCGGTCGGTGGGAAGCAGTTTCGGTTCTGACCAACCTAGTGCAGAATCCCACCTGGTCCTTCCGGAACAGAGATTTAGCCTGTGGCGCTTTGGGGAGAATCGGTGTAGCCATTGCTACTCCCTTTATTATGGAATTCATTAAAAAATCTCCAGTAACGGAAGAAGCCGAATCAGCCTTGTACCGGCTGGGTTTAGCAGCCACCGGGTATCTAATTGCCGCTTTGCCTGTCTCCTCTCCGCCAGAAACAAGAAAATGGGCCGGGATTCTTGGAAAAATAAGGAGTCCTGAATCTTTATCCGCTTTGATGGCTGCCTGGGAGAATATGCCGGTGACAGAGGCGGAAACATTGAGCCAGATTACTGAATCTATGGTGGCGGTGGCCCCGGAAGAGACCAGATTGTTTCTGGAGAAAAAACTTTCAGGAGGAGAAACGGCTTGCGTTCTGAAGGCGGCTAAGGTCATAGGGTGCACAAAGCTCATTTCCCTGCGGCCAGCCTTGATTGAAACTCTGGCGGTTTGTTCTGAAAACAAAACCAGGCAGGTACTGGCCGGAGTGTTGGCGGCCCTGGCTGACTCTGGAGACATTATTCATTTAAAGGATCTGCTGGCAGATGAAGATGAAACTGTTAGAACAGTGGCTTTTTCTGCCCTGGCGAATCTAAAAGAAGGACGCCAATTTCTCGCGCAGTATCTTCTGGATTATTCAGTGCCTGGCTGGGAGAAGGGGATGAGAATTATGGGCATTGCCGGAAGTGAGGAAGGAAGAGCTCTTTTCGTTCACTTTCTGAAACAAGATAGGGAAAAACAGAAAATAGTGGCCGCCTTAGCGGCTGGAGATAGTGGCGACTGGGAGATGGTGGAAGGGCTGCTGGCTGTTTTGTCTGAAGAATCGTTAGCGGTTAGAAAGACAGCTCTTTATGCTCTGGAACAGATTTTCTTGGCGAATGTTGCCTTCCTCAGAGAACGGAGTGACCAGTTTCTCACCAGGCTGCTGGCTGTCTCTCAGGACCCTGACCCAGAAATTCGGAGCCGGACCGCCACCCTCCTGGGAATGGCCCGCCAACCAGTGGCCTTGAAGCGGATTTTGGAGATGGTTGATGACCAGTCAGGAGAAGTGAGAAAGTCAGTGGCCGAAGCCCTCGCCGGGTATACCGGAGATAGAGTCCGACAGGCCCTCACCCGACTGGCTGGGGATAGGGATAGCCAGGTAAGCCACCAAGCCGAGCAAAGCCTGAGATTGTTCTTGCGAGCGGATTGAAAGCAGAGAAGGCAAATGCATAAGAAAATTACGCGAGAAGTTATCAACCATCTTCTTCCCTGGCAGAAAAAGATTCTCAGGGCTTCTGGAGCAGAACTGGTCGGTGAAAGCAGCGGGCTGCCAGATAAATATTTTGATGTGGACAGTGGCGGGTACCAGCAGGCAAGGCCTTTTGCTTTTTTCACCCAAAAAGTTCAATTTCATTATATTCCCAACACGCCAGTAGAAAACAGGTATAAATACTGGCGGGTGGTGGAAAATAAACTAGGGGAGCCGGTGAAACTGTCCCGGTTTAGATACAACCGGCTTGATCCTGCCTGGAAACACCTTTCCCAGGGATTCCGATTTTATCTTACTCAGGCGACAGCTCGGCTAAAGGAAGGGAGAATTACTGACTTTGCTGGTTACCTGGGTAGCCTGCTTCATATTCTTCAGGATGCCACCTGTTATCTGCACTCTCTGGAGGGAATTGACGGAACAGACATCCTCATTCTTGATAGACTTCTGGTGTCGGGGGAAGAAGATTTCTCCCGTTGGCCTTCTTACCTTCTGAGAGAGAGCCCGGAAGGGGAGGTAAGACTGCTCACTCCCCAGGTGGTGGGTACCAGCATCCCTGAAGCTTCTTTTCTTCTCTACAGTAGACTTTGGCAGGACGTATCCGCCAATCGTCGGTTGCTTCTCCCTCTTTATTTGGCTTTAATCAACAGCGACGGTAGTAAAATACACCAAATTCGCTCCGAGATGCTTAGCCGGGCCGGTCAACTCTGTCTAGATGTTACTCACACAGTGTTTGGGATAGCTTTTGAACGTTGGTCGCGTTCAGAACTTAACGCTTTAGAAATGGTTTATCTTTCTGACCTAAAGGCTATCAGGGAACCGCTAGGATTGTCCGAGCCTTACCGGTTTATTACGTTTCTCCAGGATGCCTCTCTAAACCAGAAAATGCAAACATGCCCTCTAAGTCTTTACTTAGAAGAAAAACCTGGGCAGTGGAGAAAAAGAGTTTTCAAAAAAGGGTTAGGCACAGGCAGTCATTATCACTACTGTCTCGCTTATGAGATTCCGGCCGGTGTCTACCGAAGTTTTTCCGGGGCGGTGGGGTTACATGCTGATTTGGGGCGAGGAGGAAATATTAACGTGAGTATACGGCTCAACCGGAAGAGTGTTTTCCGGGAACGTTTCACTGACCGGTACCCTGGAAAACGTTTCTGGATTGACCTAGAGTCAGGCGGGCTGCTGGAACTGGTGGTAACCAGTGACTCGGGAATGAGAAATGCCCGGAATAATGTTGTTTGGGCTGATCTGGTTCTGACTAAAAACAATGTTTAGGAAGGAAACCCATAGGTATTATCCAAGGCCTGGGGCGGATTTGAACCGCCGAATCGCGGTTTTGCAGACCGCTGCCTTGCCGCTTGGCTACCAGGCCATTTACTTATTATTTTACGACAGGCCATTGTTTTTGTCTAATCCGACAAATTCTAATTGCCAGAAATCTTCCCCCTTAAAACCAGCCCCTTCCAAAATCTTGCTTGCTCGTTCAATCGCCAGCGGATTATAAAAACCATGGAAGTCTGAACCAATGGTCAGAAAAACAGCTTGTTGCCTCAGGAATGAAAGGTACTCCAGGTACTGTCTTTTGAAACTTTCCGGGTAACGAGGGTTAAGGAGCATTGCCGAGATATTTACTTCTACCTTTTTTCTGTTTTCCTTGACTGCCATAATGAATTCCTGGTGAAGAGAAATCGGAATGCGCCGGAAGTTGTCAAACCAGGGATAACTGCGGTAGCAGTGGTCACTATCCATCCAGGCACCCTGCCACCACCAAGGATGAGCAATAATATCTACCAGGGGATGACAGGCTAAGAAAAGGTACTGACGATGGTAGGAACGAATAGCTTGTTCTGGTGTCAGTGGCTCGTAAAGCATCCAGTGAACTCCCCCGATAATGTACTGCAGTCCAAGTTGCTTTATTTCTTCTTCTCCCAGACCAAGCGCCATCTGACCTCCAGGCGGTCCCCCTTCTCTAATGCCATAGACAGGGTCTTTTACCTTGCCAGCCGCGATTTCTGCCAGTTCCCACTGAGAGACACAACTTAGTTCACAACCAAAATAAAGCTTTAATGAAGAAAAAGAAGGCAGAGAAAGGTATTCTTGTCGGGAAGAAGCCAGGTCGGGTAAATTATAGGGGGTGTGAAGATGGTCGGAAAAACCCAGTTGGGTTATACCTGAGGCGGCAGCCAGATTTGCCAATTCTTCTAGGCTGCCTTTCCTGGTATCACAGGAATGGCGGGAATGTAGGTGGAAGTCAAAACTAATTTTCATGATTTTCACCTCTCAAAGGCAAATAGCGTAGCATATAGACTAACAGAAAGAAAGGAGAAAAATGAAACTGAAAATAGCAGTAGCTGGTTTTAGGCATGGTCATATTTATGCGCTCTATCATTTGGCCAAGGGCCGCAATGACATTGAAATTGTGGCTGCCTGTGAAGAGGATGAATCCGCCCGGGAAGATGTAATCAGGTCAAAAGTGGCTACTCTCACCCACTCTAATTTTGAAGAGATGTTAAAAACCGTGGATTGTCAGGTTATCGCTCTCGGTGATTATTATGGTCGGCGAGGAATTCTGGCTATCCGAGCTCTGGAAACCGGTCGGCATGTCCTTAGCGATAAACCGTTGTGCACTAGTTTGGAGGAGCTGAACCAGATTGAACATCTTTCCCAGGCAGGTAACCTAAAGGTCGGCTGTATGTTCAGTCTGAGAGGTAGTCCCCCTTTCCTTACGGCCAGAGAAATCATTCGCCAGGGTCTAATTGGTGAGATTCAGGCGATTTCTTTTGGCGGTCAACACCCACTTTCTTTAGGGACAAGGCCCTGGTGGTATTTTGAGCCAGGGAAGCATGGCGGGACTATCAACGACTTGGCAGTGCATGCCATTGATGCTCTTCCCTGGATGACCGGATACCAGTTCGCCCTGGTGAATGCCGCGAGAGTTTGGAATGCGTTTGTGCCGCAATATCCCCATTTTCAGGATGGGGCTCAGATGATGTTAACTATGGACAATGGTTGCGGTGTGCTAGGCGACGTCTCTTATTTCTTGCCCTCAGTCCTGGGTTATTCCCTGCCGATTTATTGGCGAATGACCTTTTTTGGGGCTAAGGGGGTTTTGGAAACTTCAGCCACTTCTTCTGGAGTGACTCTTTTCCTTGAGCGAGAAAAAGAGCCCAGGCTAATTCCTTTAGTTCCAGCGAAACCAGAGGCTTATCTTGAGGCCTTCCTGCGCGATATCCAGGGGCAAGGTTATCCGGATGACCTTAATACAGAGGCAGTCCTGCGCGTTACCCGGATAGCGCTGACCATTCAGCAGGCTGCTGAGCAACAACTTCGGGAAGTGCCCCTCAAATTCTAGAGGTAACAGGCTGTAACAAGACTGATGCCCAACAGGCAATTGCTTTTCCCTGGCCAAGCGGGCCGAGATGTTCTGCGGTTTTGGCTTTTACTCCAATCTGCTCTGGAGAAATATCAAAAAGATTAGCTAGGTTTTTCCGAATATCCTGGTACACCGGGGAAAGTTTTGGAGCCTGGCAGACGATAATGATGTCCAGGTTGCTGATTACCACGGCTGCCTCAGACATAATTTCCCGGATTTTTTTTACAATTTTGGCACTGTTCATTCCTTTCAGGGAAGGGTCTGTATCAGGAAAAAGGCAACCAATGTCTGGTTTAGCCAGGGCTCCGAGGATGGCGTCGCAGATAGCGTGAAGAACCACGTCTCCATCGCTGTGACCGGCCAAGCCTTCTGGGTAATTAATCTCAAGACCACCCAGGTAAAGCTGGCGGCCTTTCTGGAAGCGGTGGAGGTCAAAACCTATGCCGATTCGAACCATATTTTTCCCAAAACTACTTGATTTTCCCGCACCGAGTACAGGTTTTCACCCCATCTGAATCTACTACAAAGGTGGTGCGGTCGCCAGCCGGGGTGCACTCACATTCTCCCTTGATAACAAATTCCACTGGCAACCGCGCTGCAATCTTATTGCCGCACCAAACACACTGCAGCCCATCTTTTACCACTTTGAAGGTAGCAATGTGTCCTTGGCAGCACCGGCAGGCTAACTCCTCAACTCGGTCAGAATAGATGGTGGCCATCGCCCCTCCCTGTTATTCTTCTCCGAAATAGTGAACTACCAGTCCAGTAGGTACCTTCGGGAAAAAATAAGTGGATTTTTGGGGCATAAACTCACCAGCCAAAGCCACCGCCGTAAACTGCTCCTTTCTCACCGGCCGAAGAAAAAACACTACCCCCCGACCTTCCCGAAGCCGTTTGTTCATGACCACTTCCGGTACCGGGTCGTAAAAAAGAACTTTTCTATCTGTTTCCGGGGGAAGGCCGAGGAAACGGGGAAGAAGAAAGTAGTGAAGGATTACCCCATCCAGGGTTTTCCAACAAAGACTTTTTCCTTCAGGAAGATAAGGCAGGATAGGCTGGAAATCCTTCAGAGATAGAAGGTAAAAAGATTTTCCATCCCAGAGACCAAAGGAAGCCGGTCCATCACCTGACAGGGAAGCTAAGAGACAGGGTAAGTCAGGCTGGGCTTGAACCTGGAAGTAGACTTGAAGGCCTGACTGATCAAAAGAGAAATTTACCGGGACGTAACGATGGGTGGGAGCGAGCAGGAGAGCGGGTGATTGCAGGTTAGCCAGATAAGCCAGGACGTACTGGTTTTTCTCTTCTGGGTGGTTTTGGGCATGGATTAGGGCAGCCTGGTACCGATGGTGGCCATCAGCAATAAAAAGGGTCTTTGCTTGGAAAAAGGATTCTATCTGAGAGATTTGCTCTAAACGAGAGATTTGACCGAGAGAAAGTGTTTCTCCTTCAAAAGAAGCAGTGGTTACCCAGGTGGTTTGGTCGGCCAGTTCCTCCAGAGAAAAGCCTGGGTCATCATAAAGAAGGAATACTGGGCTGAAGTTTGTTTTACACAGTTCAATCAGTCTCAACCGGTTGTCCCGGTAATGGGTGAAAATTTGTTCGTGTGGCCGGACAAGCCCAGTAGAAAAGTCCTCCAGTTTGAGAGCGACAATCACTCCCAGTCGTTCAAAAGCTCTGCCCTGGTAAAAAAACCGGTGTTTAAGAAGGTAAAAACAAGGTTTTTCTTCTGGCAGGAGGATTTTTTTCTTCCGCCATTCCTGCCAGAGAGAGAAAACGGAAAGAGGGTCCGCTTCCTTATCAATCAGACGGACCATATTCCAGGGAGAGCGGCGGAGAAATTCTTCCTTTTTTCGCTCATCAATCACATCCCAGGGCGGAGCAAGTACCTGGCCTAAGTCCGGAACTGCTTCCGGGTTATATCGCCAGCCCCCAAAAGGCTTAACCTTAGCCATCAAAGCCTCACCGGGAAGAAGTACTTGTTTCTCTGGCCGTATTCTCTTTTTCCGAAGAAAGAGGCGTAGGTCTCTCTGGAAACTGAAGATAAACGACCACTTTAGCCTTCTGTCTTAACTGGTCATACCAATCGCGATAGTACTTTTCTTCCTTTTGCCAGAGCAACATTTTTCTGACCTGTTCCTGGTCGGCTGGAGTTCCTTTATTTTTCTCCAGGTAATCTTTTACTTCCTGGTCAGTGACGGTCACATTGCCCTCAGAGACAACCTGTTGTTTCAGTTTTTGCTGAAGGAGTCGCCGTCTGGTTTCTTCCTCAAATTTAGCCAGGTCATCTGGGGGAACCTGGGCAATGATTCGGGAAAACCTCTCCTGACTAAAGTTACCTTTTTCGTCCCGGAAAGCAGGATCTGATTTGACTGCTTCCACTAACTCACTATCGGCTACTTTCAGATGCCTCCTTCTTGCCTCCTGACTTAGAATCTTTTCTTGAATCAGTTCCTCCAGGACACCTTTTTCCAAATTCAGGTTGCGGGCGATTTCTTCAAACCGGTCACCGAAGAAACGGCGATAATTCTGTTCTGTCTGACCTAAACGTTGATAGTAATCCCGCTGCGTAATTGGCTGG
>JAMWDF010000053.1 GCA_023818865.1 Candidatus Omnitrophota bacterium | reverse complement strand
GTCGGAAAACTCACCCATTCGGCTCCTGCCTTAGACTTCTCTCTAAAAATTTTGCCCAAATGATGAAATATCTTGATACCCACTGTCACCTTGATTTTCCTGAGTTTGACTCTGACCGCCACCAGGTAATCCAAATAGCCAGGGAAGAAGGAGTACTGGGAATCATTAATGTAGGAACCAATCTCGCTTCTACCAAAAGCTGCCTCAGATTAGCCAGGGAATACCCATCTTGTTTTGCCACGGCTGGTATTCATCCCCACTATGCCCCAGAAACTAATCCGGATGAGCGAAAACAACTAGCGCTACTAGCCAGGGAAGAAAGGATAGTGGCGATAGGAGAAACTGGTCTTGATTTTCACTATGGGAAAGACTACGCGAAGAAGCAAGAAGACCTCTTTCGCTATCAGCTGGAGTTAGCCGGAGAACTTTCTCTGCCGCTTGTCATTCACCAGCGTGAATGCCCGGAGGAAATCATTTCTATCATAGAAAAGGTTGGCTACTCAGGACCACTGGTATTTCACTGTTTTGATGGAAACCAGGCAATTATGAATTATGTCAGAGAAAAGAAATTTTTCTGTTCGTTTACAGGGATAGTGACCTTCCCAAAAGCTCAAAATACCAGAGAAGCAGCGGCCAGTTTACCTCTCAGTCTGATCATGGTGGAAACAGATGCACCTTATCTTTCTCCTCATCCTTTCCGGGGAAAAAGAAATGAACCGGCGAAAGTAAGACTGGTGGCTGAAGCTGTGGCGGCTTGCCAAAACCATAGCCGAGAAGTGACCGCCGAAATTCTGTTAAGAAATTCTGTCAATTTCTTCCGCTTAACCGAGAAAGGATTGTTTCTCTAAACTGGAGGTAGACCATGAAAGCCTTAATTCTCATTGGCGGACAAGGGACGAGATTGCGGCCTTTTACCCTTAATCGGTGCAAATGTCTCCTCCCCCTGGTCAACCGACCCTTGATTACCTATCAATTGGCTCTTCTAAAAAGGTTTGGCTTCAAAGAGGTTGTCCTAGCAGCCAATGCCTCTCAGCCTGGCTTGTCCGAGATAACCAGACTAGGAAAAGAATTTTCTCTTTCAGTGAAGCTTTCCTTGGAAAAGAGCCCTCTGGGCACCGCTGGGGCTATTCGAAACGCTGCCCCTTTCTTCAAGAAAGAAAAAGCGATTCTAGTGTTTAACGGCGACTTTGTGGCTGATTTCAACTTAGAACGGATTATTGCTCTTCACCAAGAGAGAAATCCGGTAGCCACTATCATTTTGGCCAAGGTGAGAAATCCCTCCAGTTACGGGCTGGTAGTAATGGATGAGCGAGGCACCATCAGAAAGTTTGTGGAAAAACCAGCTCCAGAAGAAATTGTAGCTGATACCATCAACGCCGGTGTTTACCTTCTCAGCCAAGAAGCTATCAATTTCATCCCGGCCAAGAAAAATGTCTCCATTGAGAGGGAAACTTTCCCCAGTCTTTTGACCAGTGGCCAGGATCTTTGTGGCTACATTCATTACGGATACTGGCTTGATGTTGGTTCAATAGAAAGTTTTATCCAAGCCACCAGGGATATCCTTGACGGCCGGCTATCCAGAGAATTTTTGCTACCAGTTAAAGAAGAAAAGATACTACCTGGAGTAAAGATAGAAGGCCAGGCAATAGTGGCGCCTGGTAGCCTGGTAAAACCTGGGGCAATTCTCCGAGGCCATGTGGTGATTGGCCCTGGGTGTTATGTTGACCAGGATTGTCTCCTGGAAGAGGCAGTTCTTTTTGAACAGGTGTCAATAAAGAAAGGAAGTGTGGTCCAGAGAAGTCTGGTGGGCAGGGAGAGTATCCTTGGCAGTAATGCCAGACTTACCGGTTCGGTGCTGGCTGATGGCAGTTATGTGGGAGATTTTTCCTGCCTTGGCGAGACAAAGTTTTCAGAACAATGAAAGTTTCTTTCTTGCCATTTGGTTGCAAAGTCAATCAGTACGACACTCAACTTCTCAGAGAAACTTTGGCTCAAAGGGGTTTTCACCTGGCCGGTCTGGAAGAAGCAGAACTGGTAGTGGTTAATACCTGTTGCGTCACCAGGAAAGCGGAAAAAGAATCCCTGAGTGCAGCCAGAAGGCTGCTTCAACGCGGGAAAAGGGTATGGCTCACTGGGTGCCTTGTCCGGCAGGAAAAGGAATCATTACAAAAGCGGCTTCCCGAAGCGGCAATTTACGAGAGAGACTTTATTCTTCTTTTTGCCCCGGGGCTCAACGGCAAAATCTTCTTAGAAAAGGTGAAAAACATCAGTTACTTTGCTAACCATGTTCGCGCCTTTGTTAAAGTGCAGGAAGGATGTAACAATCGGTGTACTTACTGTCTGGTTCCCTATGTCCGTGGGCAGAGCCGCAGTCGCCAGACTTCAGAAATCCTTGAGGAAATAAAAACCTTAGTGGCTAACGGCTACCGGGAAATTGTTCTCTGCGGAGTAGATTTAGGCGATTATGGCCGGGATAATGGCAGCAATTTTTGTCAGTTGGCAAAACAAGTGCTGGAAATAGGCATCAGAGTTAGATTCAGTTCTCTGGAAATCTTTCATATCTCCCGAAGGCTTCTGGAAGTATTGAAAAAAAGTGAAAATTTCTGCCCTCATTTTCACCTTCCGCTTCAAAGCGGTTCTGACAGGATCTTGCGTCTGATGGGTCGGCGGTACACCACTTCTGATTACTTGACTGCCGTGCACCTGACAAGAGAATATTTCCCCCAGGTAACCTTTACCACCGACTGTCTGGTGGGTTTTCCCGGAGAAAAAGAAGAAGATTTTCACTTGACTGAGCAGATAGTGAAAAAAGTCGGGTTCCTGAAAATCCATGTTTTCCCTTACAGCCGTCGGCCAGGTACGCCGGCGGCTATGTTCCCTGAGCAACTTCCCCAGACTCTTATCAGGGAGAGAAGACGCCGTTTACACAATTTGGCTACTGGGGTAGCCACCAAGGAAAA
The DNA here is from genome assembly GCA_023818865.1 of Candidatus Omnitrophota bacterium. Taxonomy (GTDB): domain Bacteria; phylum Ratteibacteria; class UBA8468; order B48-G9; family DSTR01; genus JAMWDF01. Next base: position 9,867 of record JAMWDF010000053.1, on the reverse strand, counting down.
AGAAAAATTTCTGGGGACAGAACAGACAGTGTTGGTGGAAAAGATAACTGGAGAAACAGCCTTCGGACACACGCCTGGTTATCTGCCGGTTTGCTTCCCAAACCAAGGTCACCAGGTTAATGAGTTAGTGAGAGTGAGATTAACTGGACTGAGCGGCGACTGGCTCGAGGGAGTCTTGGTTTAGCTAAAATTTAGCGTTTACCACCAACCATTAATTCCAAAGCTTCAGTTCTGGTCCTGATATCCCGGAGAAAGATGCCCCGCATAGCCGAGGTGACTACCTTACTACCTGGTTTCTGGATGCCTCTCATAATCATGCAAAGATGTTCTGCCTCTATCACCACCATTGCTCCCCGCGGCAAGAGAGCCTTCATAATGGCCTCTACTATCTGGGTTGTAAGCCGTTCTTGAACCTGAGGGCGACGGGAACAAATATCCACCAGACGGGCCAGTTTACTGATGCCGACTACCCGCCGGCCATCAGGGAGATAAGCCACATGAGCCCGGCCGAAAAAGGGAAGAAAATGGTGTTCACACATAGAATACACGGGAATATCCTTCACCAGAACCAGTTCGTTGTAGTCCTCGTGGATAACTTTTCCCAGGATACCTTCTGGTCTCTGGCCAATTCCAGAGAATAGTTCTTGATACATTCTGGCTACCCGACGGGGAGGTTCTTTTAAACCTTTTCTATCAGGATTTTCTCCAATCGCTTCAAGCAACATCCGCACGGCTTTCTCTATTTTTTCCTGTTCCATTCTTCCCTTCCAGTTTAACACCTAACACCTCATCAATTTCCTCTGAGGTTAAAGTTTCTCGCTCCAGTAGTTCTTTGGCTAACAGATCCAGTTGTTCGCGTTTTTCCTTCAAGAATGTTTCTGCCTTTCTTTCAGCGTCTTCAAGAATTCTCCTAATCTCCTCATCAATTTCTCTGGAAGTTACCTCGCTATGTTCCCTTTGCTGAACCAGGTCTCTTCCCAGAAAGACAGCTTCTTGCTGGTGAAAACTCACCGGCCCAAGCTTTTCACTCATTCCCCACTCGCAGACCATTTTCCTGGCAATCTCGGTGGCCATTCGCAAATCGTTTTCGCTGCCGGTGTACATCCGACCAAAAACCAGTTTTTCCGCCGCCCGCCCAGCCAGAAGAGAAATCAAGGTGTTGCGGTAATACTCATTACTCTCAATAAACCGGTCTTTCTCGGGAAAAACATGGGTTAAACCCAGAGCCCGGCCACGGGGAATGATGGTCACCTTATGAACCGGGTAGACCTCTGGTAAATTCTTCTGCAGAAGAGTATGGGCAGCTTCATGATAAGCAATAATCCGGCGTTCTTCTTCGCTGATAACAAGGCTCCGCCGTTCCACTCCCATCAGCACCTTATCCTTGGCGGCTTCCAGGTCATTCATCTCAATCTGGCTCTTGTTTTTCCTGGCAGCCAAAAGCGCTGCCTCATTAACTATGTTGGCTAGGTCAGCTCCTGATAGCCCAGGGGTACTTCGGGCCAGAACAGAGAGGTCCACCGAGGGAGCAAGCGGCTTGTTCTTTGTATGGACTTTAAGAATCGATTCTCGCTCCTTTATATCTGGCAGGTTAACCACCACTGTCCGGTCAAAACGACCAGTTCGCGTAAGAGCCGGGTCAAGAACATCCGGCCGATTGGTCGCTGCCATGACAATCACCGCTTCGTCTGTCTGAAAACCGTCCATTTCCACCAATAGTTGGTTCAGGGTCTGTTCTCGCTCATCATGACCTCCGCCCAGACCGGCAAACCGCTGGCGACCAACCGCATCAATCTCATCAATGAAGATAATCGCCGGACTCATTTTTTTGGCTTGACGGAAGAGGTCCCGCACCCGCGCTGCCCCCACTCCCACAAACATCTCCACAAAATCAGAACCGCTCATGCTCAGGAATGGAACGTTAGCTTCTCCGGCTACAGCCTTAGCCAGAAGAGTTTTCCCAGTACCCGGGGGACCAATAAGAAGGACTCCCCGGGGAATTTTTCCGCCTAGTCTCTGAAATTTCTTGGCATCCCGCAAGAACTCAATAATCTCTTGCAGTTCTTCTTTGGCTTCTTCCAAACCAGCTACATCCTGGAAGGTCACCCTGTTTTTCCCAGAAGGAATCACCGGCCGGCTCCTGGCAAAAGACATCACTCGGTTTCCCTCAGCCGAAACCTGGCGGTTGATGAAGAACCATAGCAGAATAAAAATCAAAATTACCGGTAAAGTGGCCATAGCCATATTCGGCCAGAAATTAGAAATAGGAACGACTTCATAACTAACCTGGTGCTGGTTAAGAAACTCTGTTAACAGACCTAACTCTGGAAAAAAGGTTTTAAAGGTCCGACCATCGCGGAGCGTTCCGTAAATCCATCCATCTTTCAGTTTAATAGTCCCACTAAGCTGGTTTTGCTCCACGTATTGCCGGAAACTGGTATAACTGATTTCCTCTCTTTGGGTTTCCCCAGAAAAAAGCCGCAAAAGAAGCAAAAGAAGAATCCCCGCTAGTAACCAGAAGGTCACTCCTTTCAAAAAATTGCTTGCCGGTAAATATTCTGGTCTCTTCATTCTCTTCCCTTCTGGACTGGCCTTTTCCTGTTTGACTTAGGTTGATAGTAACGATTCATAATCAACTTTAGCCGCTGGATGGTTTTCTCCGGGCAGGCAGACTGGGCAACAGCGGAGATTACCGCTATTCCCGAAACCCCAGTTTGAATCACCTGGCATGCATTTTCCTCGGTGATACCTCCAATAGCCAGCAAAGGTATTTTAATCTTTCTGGCAAGATGGGTCAATCTCGCCAGACCGATTGGTTTTTTCCCTGGTTTGACTGGTGAAGAAAAAACTGGACCGGTAGCCAGGTAATCCACTCTCTCTTTGATCGCCTGCTTGGCTTGGTTAAGAGTTTGAAAGGTTACCCCAATTATTTTTTCTGGCATAAAGTGTCGGGCACAACCAGCGGGAAAATCCATCTGACCCAAGTGAACACCTGAAGCATTGCTTGCCTGACAGATATCCGGTCTGTCATTAACTATCAGTAGTGTATCTTCAGGGAGAAACTCTTTTAGCCACCGGGTCATCTTTACAAAAAAGGGGATATCCTCGCCTTTGTACCTAATCTGGACCATCTCCGGTCTACCCCGGGCGACGCTTCCCGCCAACTGCTTAAACTGGTTTTCTTCAACCAGGTTAAGAATGACACAAAGGCAGGGGGTGGGTAACCAAGGTTTATAAAGAACAGGGGATATCTCTTTCTCCACCGCATAAACAGCAAATCGCAGCCGATGAAGCTCAGCGCTTAATGAAGGAGAAAAAATTCTTGAGTATTCTTCCAGGCTCCGAATGGCTTCTTCACTTCGTTGCAAGTTCCGGTAGACAATTTCTTCTGGGGAGCATTTTTCTCGGAAATCGTCATTCCGCCCTACATCTTTCTCTGAATCCCGGGAGAAAAGCAGAATTTTCCGGTTCAAATGGCGGAACATCGTCCTAGATAGTTCATGACGCAGTTTCTTTAAACGAAAACTTACTGTCCGGTCATTCAGCAAAAACCGGGTACCATCCTCCACCGTACGCAGGGCTTCTCTTGCCCGATTGAAGTCAGCATCAATGACGCGAAAAACCTTATTCATTCTTTTCCCCAACAGTCTTCTGGATAATTCTGGCCACCAGCCGAGAGGTAGATCTGCCCTTAACCATCGGGAGAAAAACTACCTTTCCCCCTCGTTTTCTTATCAGGTCGGCGCCAGCCACTTCTTTCCCCCGGTATTCAGCTCCCTTGACCAACACATCTGGTTTGATCGCCTTAATTAAATTCAGAGGCGTAGTCTGGCTAAAAAAAACTATGTAGTCCACTGCTTCCAGAGCAGATAGAATCTCGGCCCGTTCTTTTCCTGGTACCAAGGGCCTACCTGGTCCTTTCAATTTCCTTACAGAAGAATCGGAGTTAAGGCCCACAATTAAGATATCCCCTTCTTTTCTTGCCAGCTGAAGAGACCGCACATGTCCCAAATGAAGAAGGTCAAAACAGCCATTGGTAAAGACAACCCGAAGTTTCTTTCGCCGCCAATTAGATAGAAGGCGGCGGAGTTGCTTTAAGGTAACAATTTTCATTTGGCACCAAAAGCGGTTTCCACCAGGTCACAAAGGATATGAATAAGAAGAATATGGACCTCCTGAATACGAGGAGTATCAGAAGAGGGAACAACTAGACAAAGGTCGGAAAGACTGGCCAACAAGATAGGCCTTTTACCGGTCAAGCTAATAACCAGCAGCCCTTTCTCTCTGGCTTTCTTCGCGGCTTGCAAAACATTGGCTGAGCGACCAGAAGTGGAAATACAGACAAGAACATCCCCGGCCTGCCCAATCGCCTCCACTTGTCTGGAAAAAATCTGCTGATAACTGGTATCATTAGCAATGCTGGTCAAGATGGATGTGTTGGTGGTTAGGGAGATAAACGGCAAAGCCTTCCGTTCTCTGCGGAAACGGCCAACCATCTCTCCGACCCAATGTTGACAATCAGCCGCGCTGCCACCGTTACCACAGAGAAGTACCTTGTAACCTTGCTTTAACCGCTGGCTGATGACCTGCGCCACTTGAAGTAATCTATCAGCGCCAGATTCTTTCAAAAACGCTTTTTTCAACCCAATTGATTTTCTAAAGGCCTCCAGAACAGCCTTATTGCTCATTTTCGGGTTCAGCCTCCTCCTGGCTACTACCCTCAGCCTTTTCCACCTCTTTAACAATAATGCTGGAGACAAAAACTTCTATAGTAGAAACACGTTCCACCCCAACAACATCCTGAAGGTAATTTTTCGTCACTTCCTGGATATGGGCACAGGTTTCAGGAATATTGGCTCCAGCCATTAATTTTAATCTGATTCCTGTCTCCAGCCCGCGGGGACTCAGGCCAGCCCTGATTTTAAGGCTTTTAACCCCAGGGATCTGGTTTAATATTCTGGAGCTAACAAATTCTTCAATCGCCTTGAGGGAAACTTTTACCTTACCCCCTGGATTGTCAAAGGTAATTGCCCGGTTATGGTACAAAGTATCCAACCAGTTTACCAGCCAGGTAATTCCGAGCATCAAGACAATCAGACTGGCTAAGCCAATTCGGAAAAGATAACGGGTTAAGAAACTTTGGTAAAGTTCCAGCCACTTTTCATTGACCCACAGGAAGAGAACAGACAGGGTAAAAAATAGCCCAGTTAAAACATATATACTCGCCACTATCCGGTTCCAGATTCTCATATTCTCCTCCCGGCCAATTGTTTTACATCCTGGAGAAAGGACCTTATTGCCCTGTCTATATTTTACCAGCGGAGAGAAAAAGATTAAACTTAAAACTTACAGCTTATTTTTTTTCCCGCTCCTTTCAATCAAACAATACCTTTTACCTGGCAAACTTTTCACTAAACCTTTAAGTTCCAGTTGCACCAGGAGAGCGGATAATTCTGGTATTCCCTGGCCGGTGTTAGCGGCCAATTCTTCTATGGAGCAAGGCTCTTGCAAAAGAGAAAGAATACATCTTTCCGCGGATTCTCTTGTGCCTTTGTTCTCCGTTGGTTCTCCACCGGGTTTAATTTCCAGATTGAGTTCCTCCAGAATATCCTGGACAGTCTCCACCAGTTTGGCTCCTTCCTTTAGCAGACAATGGGTTCCAGTAGAAGTAGGAGAGCCCACCTGCCCAGGTAAAGCAAATACTTCCCGGTTCTGTTCCGCGGCCAATCCAGCCGTGATTAAGGCTCCACTTCGCTGCCCAGCTTCCACTACCAGCACTCCCCTGGTTAACCCGGAAATAATTCGGTTTCGCCGAGGGAAGTTCTCCCGCAGAGGCAATGTCTCTGGAGGGAACTCAGAGATAACCGCACCATTTTGGGTAATTTCTTCCGCCAGTTTCGCGTTTTCCGGTGGGTAAAGATGACTATGCCCTGAACCCAGTACGGCAATCGTTCGTCCATGAACTTTCAGAGCCCCGAGGTGGGCCTGAGTATCAATACCTCTAGCCAATCCGCTGACTATAGTTACACCTAATTCAGCCAGTTGACAAGCGAATTTCTCCGCCATTTTCAAGCCGTAAAAAGAAGGGTGGCGGGTGCCAACAATAGCCAGCGCCAGGTTATCTCTTGGGCTGAATCTCCCCTTCAGGTAAAGCAAAGCAGGCGGGTCAGCAATTTGTCTGAGATAGGCCGGGTATTCAGAATCAATCAAAGGAATAAGGCGAAGATTGTGCTGATGGCATTTTTCTATCGTTTCTTTTAAGGGAAGTCTTTCTGGGTGCTGGAGGCGGTCTATTGCTTCTGGGGAGAGAGCAAGACTCTGAAGCTCTCCTGGAGAAGCAGAAAAAATCCTTTCTGGCGATCCCAGCCTATCCAGCAGCTGTCTTAGTTTTCCTGGAGAAAACCCTGTTAAACTCAAAGCCACCCAGTCCTCAAGATTCATTAGAGAAACCCTTATCTATTTTCTTTGATTTCAGGCAGAACCTGGAGAGGGTCCATAGTTTCCGCCTTTCGCCGGATTTCAAAATGGACGTAACGAATCTTTTGAGAGCCATTCTTCACCCTAGCAATAATTTCTCCCTGCTTCACCACATCGCCTGTGGTTACTTTCACCTGGAGGTCATGTCCGTAAACGGTATAAGTGCCGTCAGGATGTTCAATAATCACTGTCTCACCATACTTGGAAGTCTGGCCGGAGAAAGAAATCTTCCCGCCTTGACTGGCAATAACTGCCGCGCCTGGTTTAACCAGAATATCAATACCCTTATTCCCCAATTCTCCATAACGACAGATTACTTTTCCCTCAACCGGCCAAATAAAATCCTGACTTTTGAGGAAAGAAGGCTTTTCCGGACTCAAGGCCGGCGGAGAAATAGAAGGGGGTTTTGCCGGAGGAACAGAGGCAGCTGGCGGAAGAAGGGGATAAGCTGGGGGTTTCTTGCTGGTCCCCGGAACAAAAAGTTTTTGCCCAGGCGAGATTACATCCGAGCTTAAACCATTAGCCTGTTTAATCCGTTCAACCGCGAAAAGGGTTTCAGAAGTGGAACTTGTTTCATAATAGTACAGCGCAATTCGAAAAAGAGTCTCTCCAGATTTCACCGTATGTTGAACACCAGCTGGCTGTCTAATATTACTCTTATTAGAACTACTGATGGTGGTGCATCCGGTTATGAGTAATGTCAGAAGAAAGCTGATGGACCGCCACCATGAGAAAATCATAAAGTTTTCTCCGGATAGGGGCACAAAGTAACAAGGCAGCAACGGGCGCAGGCAGGTTTTACCGCTTTACATACTTCTCTTCCGTGAGAAATCAAAAGGAAAGGGAAGGTAATCCACTTTCTTTTGGATACAAGCCTCATCAAATCCTGCTCTATTTTCACCGGGTCCTTTTTTCTGGTAAAACCTAAACGCTGAGACAACCGGCTAACATGGGTATCTACCACAATTCCTTCTGCTTTGCCCAATCCCTGGGAAAGCACCACATTGGCTGTTTTTCTAGCCACTCCAGGTAGTTTAACTAAATCCGCCATTGTCTCCGGAACTTTTCCCCCGAACTGGCTACAGAGCACTTCCCCCAGGCGCTTAATGTTTTTCGCTTTCGTCCGATAAAAGTTAACGGAGCGAATCGCTTGGGCTATTTCCTCAAGACTAGCCGAGGCCAAAGAATGAGGATAAGGGTATTTTTGAAAAAAAGAGGGAGTAATCCTATTTACCGTGTCATCAGTCGTTTGGGCAGAAAGAATGGTAGCGATTAGAAGCTGAAAAGGAGTATTAAACTGGAGACTAGTTCCGGCTTGCGGATAGGCTTTCTCAAGAATCCTAATAACCTTGTCCACTTTATCCTTCATATTTTTTTTATAGCATAATCAGGCTAGATATTTCAAGCCTCTTTGACACCACCGCCATTTCCAGATAGAATAGGCATAGTCGTTCATAAATTGTCAGAGCCAATAAGGGGTGAAAAATGCGAAGAAAAGGACGGTTGTTTCTGGCTATTTTTGCCGGAGTAATTTCTGTAGCCACGGCGGAGATTTCCCGCGAAGGAGTGATTAAGAAACTAATTGAGAAATACCAGGGAAAAGAGTTCCGGGGAAAATTGGAAATCACTGCGCGTCAGGGAGAGAACTATATAACAATTCCCTGTCAGTTCTGGGTAAAAGGGTCAAAGGTGAGGCTGGATTTGACCCTGAAGCAGCCTGGTCTGGACGAGCCAATGGAGCACTTGATACTGATGGACGATAAAGGAGTGACCATTTTCCAGAAAAAATTAGGGCTGGTAATGAAACTGGACTTGACCAGATTGCCGGAAGATATGAAAAAACAGATGAAAAATGTAAAAGATTATACTTCTCCCGAACAGGTGATGCGCCAGATTATGACTCTCGGAGAGAAACTTAAAATCACTGAAAAAACCAAGGATGGTCGCCATTATTATCTTTTTGAAGTGGAAAACATTCAGGAACTGATGAGAGAACTACCCATGCTTGACCAGCAAAACATAAGACTCGGCAAACTAACCCTGTGGATTCTTTCTTCTGATTTGACTTTTGAGCGGCTGGAAGTTTTCGGCAAGGAAAATCAGGCCGAGGTAGTAGTTGATTTCAAGGAACTCCTGGCGGAGAAAATTGCTGATTCTAGTTTTGACTTGAAGATTCCTTCTGATGCTCAGGTCCTTGATCTGACAGACATGCTCTTAAGAATGAGGGAAGCGACTAGAGAGAAAAAGTTGACACAGCCTCAGTAGTCTTTACCTTTACATCTATCATTTGTCTCTGAAGCCTAACTTTCGTTCCAGGTCTGAACCGAGATAATGTGAGTGTTCTTTCTTCCTTTTCATAACCCGAACTCACTTGGTTTATAGGCCGTGCTGGAATCGAACCAGCAACCTTGGCATTAAGAGTGCCCTGCTCTGCCAGTTGAGCTAACGGCCCGCTGACTTATTATAACCTATCTTAGCCGAGGAAGGCACGCGCCTGGCCTGAATCGAACAGGCAACCCCCTGCTTAGAAGGCAGGTGCTCTCTCCAGTTGAGCTACAGGCGCTTCTTTTATTATTTTATTCAGAAAAGACCTCTAGGTCAAAGAAAGAAGATTATGAGAAAAGCACAATACTCATCGCCTGTTAGGTAATGTGTGCTATAATATTTTATGGCCTCCGAAAAACTTGAAGACTCTCTGGTAGCAACATTGCAACAGTCTGAACCTCTTCAGTGGAAGGGAATGAGGATGGTTGTCGCTTTGAACTTCCTGCCCCCGGTCTTTCTGGGGGCCATTGGCTATTTATTAAAACAACATGGCTGGCCTCCTCTGGTGCCAAATTATGAAGAAGGAGTAACCCGGTTTATTCAGTACTTCCTTTTTGCCATTGGCGTAGGAATTTTTTTCTTTTGCGATGGATTAGCAGGATTCATTGGCCGGCGAGTTTTACCCAAATCGCTTTTGGGGACCTCTGATTCTTGGGAAGCAGGGAAATTGTTAAGAGGGTACTCCCGTTATACAGTAATGGTTCAGGTTATGATGGACTTGATTAGCATTTCCGGCTTCCTCGGCTTCTTAATTTGCAGTAATCTTACCTGGCTAGTGGTTTTCGTTATACTCCAGTTATCTATTCAGTGGAGATTCTGGCCGAGTGCCAAAAGATTGGTCCATCTTATTAAGACCCTCAGGCAATGAGGGAAACTGGGAATTGAAGTGGCCCCCAAAAACTGGACAGGGCATATGGGTGTAAAATAAGGGCGTAGCGCTAACCGGAAATGGGGGCCAAATGAGGAAGAGATACGAGACAGCATTTAAGGCGAAAGTGGCCATAGAAGCGATCAAGGGGGAAAAGACATTGGCGGAAATCGCCAGTCATTACCAAGTGCATCCGA
>JAMWDF010000052.1 GCA_023818865.1 Candidatus Omnitrophota bacterium | reverse complement strand
GATGATGTAACAACTCCCTGTGCGGTGGTCACATTTTTCCGACCAGATCAATTTATAAAAGTAGAAAATATTCCCGCACTGGCCAAATTAGAAGAGTATTTGAATACATTGCTACCCAGCCCAAATATCTTCTTTGCCATCCGGATAGAGGGAAGATTCCAGTCAGTAAAAACCAGAAGCGTACCTGCTCAGAAAAAGCCTTACCCGCCTCTTTTGGAGGTAGCCAAGCAACAGTCTCTATTTGAATTTCATAATGTAGACGGCACCATAATTGGGTTCCGTTGCCCCAATTATGCCAAAGAAATAAATGTTTCCGGATACCATTTACATTTCATCACCGCGGAAAAAAATGGCGGTGGACATCTCCTGGATTGTTTCATAAAAGAAGCGAAAATCTCTATTGCCAAGCTCCATAAACTTCATCTTGTCCTTCCCGATTCTCCGGAATTTTACAGAGTTGATTTGAGTAAAAACAAGCAGGAAGAAGTAAAACAAGTGGAAAAGCAGTCAGATAAATAGGGTTTTTAAGCAGCACAACGAATTATTTCATCAGGTAAAAATAAATTTTTCGGCTATGTCCAATTCCCCTTACTGGAGAGTGGTACTTTCCGGAGATGGCGGCCCGGCTTTCAACATGGGACTTGACTATGCCTTCTGGCAGAGTGTCAAGCAGCGCCGGTCACCGCCCACCCTTCGGTTTTATCAGTGGAAACCAGCCTCGGTTTCTATCGGCTACCGGCAATCTCCGGAAAAACTGGTCAATGTTTCTTTCTGCTATTCAGTAGGTATTCCCATTGTCTCCAGACCAACCGGTGGTAGCGCTCTTTTTCATGACCTGGAAATCACTTACTCTTTCACCGCTGGGCAAACTGACCATTCTTGTTTTGCTTCCCCTCTTTCTAGCTACCTGGCTATCTGTGCCGGTCTTTCTACCGGACTCAAATTACTCGGCATCAACGCTGAAGTAAGAGGTTATTCCTCTTCTGAGGAACCTACCTTTAGTCAAAAAGATTGCTTTAGTTTATCTTCTCGACACGACCTGGTCGTCAAAGGCAAAAAGATAGTAGGCAGTGCCCAAAAAAGGGACCGATTCTCTTTTCTTCAGCACGGGGCTATTCTCCTAGCCATCCGTAAAGAATGGTGGCAGAAAAGATTTATCCAGAAGGTAGATTTTTCTGCCATTACTTGTGTCTCTGACCACATTTCGTCCACCCCCGAACCAAAAGTCATTCTTGATTGCCTGGTAAGAGGTTTCAGCCAGGTTTTCCAGAAAAAATTCCTTGTTCTTTCACCAACAGAAGAAGAAATTCAGCAAGCCAAGCATTACGCTAGCACCTTTTTCCGCTGTCTTAATCTCAGTTGACATAACAGACCAAATTTGTTAGGATTAAAGTCCAGATGAAAAAACAGGCAATAGTGGGTGTTTGTGGCTCAATCGCGGCTTATAAAGCGCCAGAAGTAATCCGGTTTCTTAGAGAAAAAGGCTGGCAGGTAAAAGTGGTGATGACGGCTGAAGCTACCAGGTTTATTACCCCTTTGACTCTGGAAGTCGTTTCCGGAGACCAGGTTTATCTGGATATGTTTCAGCGAGAAAACTGGGAAATTGCTCATATTTCTCTGAGCGATTTTGCTTCGGTGATTTTGATAGTTGGAGCCACAGCAAACATTCTCGGTAAGGTAGCGGCTGGCCTCTGTGATGACCTACTGACCTGCACTATCTGCGCCAGTAAAACCCTGGTAATTTTTGCCCCGGCCATGAACGAAAATATGTGGCTTAATCCAATCGTTCAGAAAAATGTAAGTTTTCTGAAGAAAACCGGCTATCTTTTTGTCGGCCCGGAGAAAGGCCAACTGGCTTGTGGTAAAACTGGGTGGGGAAGACTGGCTGAACCAGAAACTATCGTTAACTTTTTGGAAGAGAAGGTAAGAAGAAATGGGTAAAAGTTTTCCCCTCATACCTAAACAAGTACCCCGGGTGGAAACAAAATACCGCCGCATTGTTACGCCTATCCCGGTGCCGGAATCTTTACCTCTCCTGGAAAAACTGCGGCAGTTTGAACCTCGTTCCATGAGCGGACAACCTCCTGTCATTTGGGACCGGGCTACCGGGGTTAATGTGTTTGACCGATACGGAAACAAATGGCTTGACTTCAGTTCCGGGGTGCTGGTCACCAACGCTGGGCACGGCCATCCCCTGGTGGTGGAGAAGTTGCGCGAACAAATAGAAAAACCTCTTCTCCATCACTATTGCTTCCCGGCAGAACCCAGAGCTTTACTTGTAGAGAAACTGGCTTCTCTTTCTCCTGAACCGTTGAAGAAAGTTTTTCTATTAACCACTGGCGCAGAAACCATTGAATGTGCGCTCAAACTTTGTCGCACCTGGGGCAAGCCTCAGGGAAAGACTGTGTTTATTTCCTTTGAAGGAGCATTCCATGGTCGGACACTCGGCGCGCAGATGGCTGGAGGTATCCCAGCCTTGAAAGATTGGATTGCCTATCATGACCCAGAAATAATTCAGGTGCCTTTTCCTGGAGACCCAAGATGCCAGGACAGGAGTTTCTCTCTTTTTGAAAAGACATTGAAAGGAAAAGGGATTAAACCGGAAAGAGTTTGCGGTGTCCTTTCAGAGACCTACCAAGGGGCAACGGCTGCTTTCCTGCCGGAAGAATACGCTAAAGCATTGCGGGATTGGTGCAATCACCATCAAGCCCTTTTGGTTTTTGATGAGGTGCAGGCAGGATTTGGACGAACCGGGAAATTATTTGGTTTCCAACATTACAGTATTTTGCCTGACCTCTTTTGTCTGGGCAAAGGGATTTCTAGTTCTCTCCCTTTGGCTGCAGTCATCGGCCGACCAGAAATTATGGACCTGTATGAGCCTGGAACTATGACCAGCACTCATAGCGGCAGTCCTTTATGCTGTGCGGCTGCGTTAGGCAGTATTGAAGCCATTGAAAGGGAGAACCTGGTACTCCAGGCAGCTCAACGAGGCCAGGTTTTTCAGGAAAAACTTAGGGCGTTGGTCACTCGGTTTTCCGGAAGATTGCTCCTTTGCGGCCGCGGTCTGGTTTGGGGCCTGATGTTTGTTCATCCAGGGAGTTTAGAACCAGACGGGGAAACTGCTTTTGAAGTGGTGGCTCGTTGTATGGAAAAAGGGCTTCTTTTCTTCGCTCCAGTTGGTCCAGGGGGAGCAACCATAAAAATTAGCCCGCCATTGTCTATCCCTGAAGAAGCAGTCAGGGAAGGGTGCTCAGTCCTGGAGGATGTTCTGGCTGAGGTTTACTCATGAACCAAATTAAGAACACAGTTGCCCGGTATCTTACTGAAACTAAAGAGTTCCTGGCCGAACTGATTCGCTATCCGAGCATTTCCGGAAAAGGCGAAGAAGAGATTCAGGAAATGATTGCTGAGAGATTTTCTCAATTCGGGCAAGTAGAAAAATTGCCTATACCGGAAGAATTGAAAAAAGACCCAGAGTATACCTTTGCCGGGATTGAACTGGATTACACCCGACGGCGCAATGTGGTACTTCATTATCCAGCCAGCGGCGACGGACATTCCCTCATCCTCAATTCTCACTGCGATGTGGTGGATGCACCTGATTGGCCAGAGGCTTTTACCCCTCGGATTGAAGATAATCTAATCTATGGCCGGGGAGCCTGCGATGCCAAAGGACATCTGGCTGCTATCTATCTTGCTTTGCTGACCTTAAAGGAACTAAAGGTAGAATTGAAAGGCCGCCTTCAGGTTCAGTCTGTCATTGAAGAAGAAGTCGGCGGCAATGGTAGCTTGGCCATCTTGCGGCAAGGCTACTGCGCTGAGGCGGCGGTTGTCCTGGAGTCAACTGAAATGAAGATTATGGCGGCTAACCGGGGAGCTGTCTGGTTTGCGTTTGAAGTGGAAGGTCGCTCGGTTCACATGGGCAAGTCCTACCAAGGGGTGAACGCTATTGAAAAAGCCTGTATTTTTGTTAAAGCCATGCGAGACTATGAGCAGCGACTGATTGCGGAAAGCCGGAATGTTCCCCTCTTTGAAAAGTATACCCAGCCTGTTCAGGTCAACTTCGGCACTATCCATGGCGAAGGCTGGCCTTCTATGGTTTGCGGCCGAGTTATTCTGGAAGGCGGAGTAGGCTTTTTGCCTAATAAGAGTCTGGCTCAGGTTAAAGAAGAAGTCAAAGCAGTCGCCAGAAACTGTAGTGACCAGTGGTTGGTGGACCATCATCAATTAACCTTCAATAAACTGCACAACGATGCCTACGCCATTGACCCGGCTCACCCCTTAGTTAAGACTCTGGAGAAAGCAGTCAGTGATTCCGGTTTACCGGCAGAAGTCTCTGGATTTATCGTTAGTTGCGATGCCAGGCTTTTTAACCGAGTGGGAGGCATGCCAGTAGTGGTTTTTGGCCCAGGCAGCATCAGCAACGCCCACTCCCGAACAGAAAATATTGACCTGAAGGAAATTGCTTTGGCGGCTGAGGTCCTGGTCAGAACTATCGCCGCCTGGTGTGGCGTGAAATCTTCCCTCCCCGGAGTATAAGAGGCTATTTCAAGGAGTAAAAAATGAAAAACATTGCCGTCATTGGAGCAGGCAAATTCGGGACAAATCTTCTCAATACTTTTGCTCAGCTGGAAAGGCAAGGGCGGTGCCATCTGGTGGCTATTTGTGACATTAATCCGGAAACACTGAAAACTCAGTCAGAAAAATACAGGGTGAACGGTTATCTTGATTACCGGGAGATGCTCACTAAAGAAAAGATAGACGGGGTGGCAATCGCCACGCCGGACCCTTTTCACCGGGAGCCAGCCCTTTATGCCGCTCATCTGGGCAAACACATCTTGGTGGAAAAACCAATGGATACCACTGTTGAAGGCTGCCTGGAGATGATTGAAGCTTGTAATAAAAATAATGTTTTGCTCCAGGTTGATTTTCACAAGAGGTTTGACCCTTACCACCGGGAAATCGCCAAAAATGTTCGGGAAGGCAAGATTGGCCGGGTAGAATACGGTTATGTCCATATGGAGGATAGAATTGAAGTCCCAGCAAAGTGGTTTCCTTCTTGGGCACCAAAGAGCTCCCCGGTGTGGTTCCTCGGCATCCATTTTTTTGACCTGATTCGCTGGATTCTATCCTCAGACGGCAAGAAAGTTTACGCCACTGGCAAGAAGTGGAAATTGAAATCTCTCGGGATTGACACTTATGATTCAGTCAGCGCCATGGTAGAGTTTAGAAACGGTGCCGTGGTCACTTTTGACGTTTCCTGGATTCTGCCGGAGAAGTTTGAGGCCATCGTCAACCAGGGATTGCGGCTGGTAGGGGAAAAAGGCGTGATTGAATGCGACAGCCAGGACCGAGGAACTAGGGTTTGTTTTGAACAGGAAGGAATGATGACTTACAACCTCGGTTTTCTGAGTGAAACCCAAGACAAATTCGGCCGGATAGAGTATTCCGGGTACGGGATTGAAAGCATCGCTGATTTCGTGTATAATCTTGAATATCTGGAAAAGGGTGGCTCGCCGGAGCAGTTAAAGAAGGCTATTTCTGGTTTGGGACATGACGGTTTGGAAGCCACCAAAATCGCCGTAGCGGTTCAGCGCAGCTTGGAGACAGGGCAGGTAGAAGAAGTTTAGTTACCATCTTTTTACTATTTTTTGAGCAAAACACTTTACGGGTAAGGAGAAGACATGGCGGTGAAGATAAGACTGGAGAGGAAAGGGAAAAGGAATAGACCATTTTACCGCATCATCGCTATCAGCGACGAGAAAGACGGTCGCGGAGAGGTACTGGAAAACATTGGTTTCTACGACCCTCTGCCAGACCCATCAGTGGTAGAAATCAAGGAAGGACGTCTGGCTTACTGGCTAAGTGTTGGCGCTAAGCCCAGCCCGACTGTCCGGAGTTTTCTGAAAAGAAAAGGCTTATTGCCACCTGGATTATGAGGATTGATGTTTTGACCGTCTTTCCGGAGGTTTTCACTCCCCTGAATGCCAGCATAATGAAGAGAGCGCAGGAGAAAAAGTGTGTTTCTTTTTACCTGTGGAATCTCAGAGATTTTGCTAACAATGCTTATAAACAGGTAGATGACGCTCCTTTTGGAGGAGGAAGAGGAATGGTGCTTCAGTGTGAACCTATTTTCCGGGGGCTCCAAGAGATAAGAAAGCATAACCAAACTGGCTATGTAATTTTGACCAGTCCTCAAGGGGAACTTTTCAACCAGGAAATCGCTTGTAAATTGGCTGAGAAACCTGGTTTGATTTTCGTCTGCGGGCATTATGAAGGAGTTGATGAGCGAGTGATCACCATCTGCGACCAAGAATTATCTATTGGCGACTACATTCTCACTGGAGGGGAATTACCAACGATGGTGATCATTGATACAGTGGTCCGGCTGCTTCCAGGCGTTTTGCCTGAGGGAGCGACAGACAAGGAAAGTTTCGCCAAGGGATTACTTGACTGGCCGTGTTATACCCGGCCAGCTGAATTTCAGGGGATGAAAGTGCCGGAAGTTCTTCTGTCTGGTGACCATGCCGCGGTGGAAAGATGGCGTCAACAGCAAGCCGAGGAACGGACCAAACAGAGAAGGCCAGACCTTTACCAAAAGTATCTTCAAAGGAAAAAGGAGTCTACCCAATAAAACCTTGTTTTACTCTGGAGGTTACCATGAGCAAACTGTTAAAAGAAATTGAAAACAAACTTCTGCCTAAACGTGAAGTCTCCCCCTTCTGGCCAGGTGACGAACTAGCTGTTCATGTAATTATAAAAGAAGGCGATAAAGAAAGGGTTCAAATTTTTACTGGCACCTGTATTGGCCGGCGCGGAACTGGCCTGAGGGAAACTTTCACCGTCAGAAAAATTTCTTACGGGGAAGCAGTGGAACGGATCTTTCCGGTTCATTCCCCGAGTATTAAGAAAATTGAAGTAATAAAGAGCCGGGAGAAAAATCGTTTAGCTGCCCGGGCAAAACTCTATTACCTACGCAAACAGAAGTGACCTGGCACTCTTTGGGAAAGGCTGGAGAACTAATAGCCGCCCATTTCCTCCGCCAGAAAGGGTACAGAATTATCCAGCAGAACTTCAAAACAAAATGCGGAGAAATAGACATCATCGCCAGAGACAGAAAAAAGCAACTGGTCTTTATTGAGGTTAAGACAAGAAGCAGTCTCCACCTTGGCCAGCCAGAAGAATCAGTTACCCCGGAAAAACTTGTTCACCTGCGCCGTTGTGCCCAAATCTATCTCAGCCAACATCGTTTGCATTGTTCCTGCCGACTGGAAATCTTGAGTATCATTTGGGGAAATCCTCCTACTTGCAAGATTATCCCTGCTGACTAACCCATTTTTTGCCAGAAGAGACCAAGGCTATGAAGTGTTTGACCTGCTTAAGAATGCCCATTAAAATATGATTATGTTAGCCAGGGTCCATTCCTTCACCATCTGGGGAATTGAAGGCTATCCAGTGGAAGTGGAGGTGGACATCGCCCCGGGTTTACCCGGTATCTCAGTAGTTGGCCTACCTGACCAAGCTGTTAAGGAAGCCCGCGACCGCTTAAAGCCAGCTATTAGAAATTCAGGTTTTGAATTTCCCACCAGCAAGATTGTGGTTAATTTAGCCCCGGCTGACCTGAAAAAAGAGGGGTCTTATTTTGATTTACCTATCGCCCTAGGTATTCTCAAGGCAAGCAATCCTCAAAAGATAGCCCCGATTGAAGACTTTTGTTTTGTCGGTGAACTGGCTCTGGATGGTTCCCTGCGTCCGGTCAAGGGAATTCTCCCTATGGCTATCAAAGCTAAAGAGATGGGACAAACCAGTTTGGTTCTCCCTTGGGAAAATGCCGAAGAAGCCGCTCTTGTCCAGGATATCTCTGTCTTCCCGGTAAAAAATCTGGGAGAATGCGTGGACCTGATTACTGGAAAGACCCAAGTTTCTCCCTATCAGGTAGACCTGAACAGCTTGTTTTCCTCCCGGGGAAAGTACGAAGTTGATTTCAGTGAAGTAAAAGGTCAAACCTGCGCAAAACGCGCCTTGGAAGTAGCGGTAAGCGGAGGCCACAATATTTTGATGGTCGGTTCCCCTGGCGCTGGAAAATCTATGCTGGCCTCCCGGATTCCTACTATCCTTCCCTCTCTTTCCCTGGAAGAGTCTATGGAAATAACCCGGATTCATAGCGCCGCTGGGGTTAACCAGGGAAAACTGGTAACCACCAGGCCATTTCGTCATCCTCATCACACCGTTTCTGACATCGCCCTAATCGGCGGAGGAAACATTCCCGGGCCTGGGGAGGTAAGCTTGGCCCACAATGGCGTTCTTTTTCTGGACGAACTACCGGAATTCCACCGCAACGCCCTGGAAGCGCTGCGTCAACCAATGGAAAATGGTCAGGTGACCATCAGCCGGGCAAAAGGCAGGATAACTTTTCCCTCTCGGTTTCTTCTGGTAGCCGCCATGAATCCTTGTCCGTGTGGCTGGTACGGGGACCAGAGCCACACCTGCCGGTGCACCTTACCTCAAATTATTCGCTACCGGCAGAAAATATCAGGGCCGCTCCTGGATAGAATTGACATCCATATTGAGGTCACCAGTTTGCCAGCCAGCCTTTTGCTTAAAGAAAGACAGGAAGAATCTTCTGACTCTATCAGACAAAGGGTAGAAAATGCCAGAAAAATTCAGGCAAAAAGATTTGAAAAGGAGGGAATTTTCTTTAATGCCCACATGTCGCCTTCCCAGATGAGAAAATATTGCTCACTAACTGAAGAGGCACGTTCCCTTCTAGAAAAAGCCCTTTCGGAGATGCATTTTTCTGGCCGAGCCTACGACAAGATAAGAAAGGTGGCTAGAACCATCGCTGACCTTGACTCTTCAGAAACTATTCAACCGCATCACATAGCCGAAGCCATTCAGTACCGGAGTCTTGACCGAGAATTATATTAAAGCACTGGTCATTCAAGCAAAGGTTAACCGCTATAAAAACAGCGATCAGGCTTTCCGTCTGAACCCGGAGATTGTTTACACCAGGTTATCCTGGCATTCTCCGGGTCCTTCTCAAACATCGGGCAAGCGATCAAAACCGTCCCTTTTTCTGTAGCCATCGCCACCGCCTCTACCTGTACCCCTTCCGGGTTAGGCACTAACCCCTTTTCTTCCGTACAGAACCCGGAGCACCGGATAGCACAACAACCCACCACCTTTACCACTTCTACGGGCATGGTCCCCCTCCTCTGTTTCAAACAGTTTATTTTAGAATTTACGCCTTGGTGCGGTGAGCATTTACCGAATCCAACCAGGATAATTCCCAAACTTGTTTTGCTTATGATAACATTATAATTTCTGAAGGAGAAAGGTCCGGCTATCCGCCGAATCTCTAAGTCCAGTCAAATAACAGAGATGAACAGAAAAAAGAGGAAGAACCTTTTACGCTTTTTGGTCCTACTTTTCACCACCTGGCTCTTGTCTCCTGCACAATTGGCCAGAGAAGTTTTCGCCCAGGAGGAAATAAGCAAGACAAAACAGGAAGAAGAAGCGAGAATTGTTCTGATAGAATTTGGTCTGCACGGTAATGCTGGTCCAGCGGGCTTCAGGGTTGAAAGAGTGAAAGAAAAGAGCCTGGCAGACAAAGCCGGGTTTAAATCAGGAGATACTATTAGAATGGTTGATGAAGAAATCGTCAATACCAGCGTTGAGCTGGCTGCTGCTTTGAGGAAATATCAGACCCTATATTGCGTTTCGTCCGTCATCCTTATCGCCCCTGGCACTGTCCGGGAAATTGCCTGGCCACCTCTGGAAGAAAACAATACCGATGAGACCGGCCTGAACCAGGCGAGACTTAACCATGCTTTGGGTAGCAAAGCCTTGTCTGAGCAGAACTATACCGAGGCTGTTGGCTTTTTGCTAAACGCTATCAGCACATCCATAAACTATCCTGGCCGAGCCGAAGTTTTCTGGCAACTGGCTAATTGTTACTCTTCAGTTTTGAAAGACCTCGCTGAGCAGGAAAGAAAAGCATATTCTTCAATACCTCCTGGGATGACCCTGCATCAGGCCAAGCAACACCTTTCCTCCATTCAGCAAACAGCCGCCCTGGTCAGGAACTATGCGGAAACAGCCCGCACCTATCTGCGACACCTGGAATTGGAAAAAATGAGGGCTGGGGCGCCAGTTACCTCGGAAAACATTGCCCAGAAAGCAGAAACACTCAACCAAGAAATAAAACAGGTTCTCACCGCTTACCAAGAGAGTTTCTTTCCTTACCAGAGTGCCATGGTATCTTACATTGATTCTCTGGATTTCCCCAGATGGTTGAAAGGTAAAATTGAGGCGGCCTGGGAGCTCTACGATAAAAGGAAAGGCGTAAAAAAAAATGTCCGTTATCTCTTTCAGTCCCACCAGGATACCCTAAGAGGCCGGTTCAAGGAAACTACTCAACCTATTCTTGAAGTCTGTTTTGCTCCGGTGGTAACAATCACCCTCACCAATTCTTCCCGACAACAAACCTTCCGGGGAATTGCTGAAGTCCAGTGCCGGGACAGCCGCAACAATCTCCGCTGGCAGACCAGCCAGGAGGTAACTTTAGCCCCAGGAGAGAAGAAAGAACTGATTTGGGAATCGTCCAAGAGGTTTGAAAATTCAGAAGTGGTCGGCAGCAACATTCTCAAAGAGATAATCACCCCGGAACTACTGGCGAAAAACCTGAAAGTCTGGCAAGCAGAACTGCTGGTTAACGGCAAAAGATACGGCCGGGTGTCGATAAAATTTTAGCCGGAGGTGTCCAGAACAAATATCACCTGGCCGTATTCTACCGGTTTGGCATTTTCCACCAAAATTTCCTTCACTACAGCCTGGTGCTCAGACTTAATCTCATTCATCACTTTCATTGCTTCCACGATACACAGGGTATCACCTGGTTTTACCTTGGAACCAACCTCCACAAACGGAGGGCTTTCTGGCGAAGGTGCCCGATAAAAGGTACCCACTAAAGGTGATTTGACATAAATCAGATGACCTAATTCTTGGGTTTCCTCAGCGGATTTTTTTAGAATTTCTTCCGGGGTGGTGGAAACGACTGGAATTTCCTCTAACGGCTCTTCAGAGAGAGCTGTTTTCTTGCCTAGTATCAGTTTAAAATCACCTTTTCTTACCTCAAGGTAATCTAGCCCATACTGGGCCATAAAGTCTGCGTATATTTTGAGTTCTTCAGGCTTCACCATTTTCTTCTTTAGAGGACGGTCCTTGACAAGGACCGTCCTCTCCAGAACTACTCCACCCGGGTTACATACTCACCAGTTCTTGTATCTACCCGGATAACATTAGCGGCTTCAACAAATAAAGGCACCTGAACCACCAAGCCAGTTTCCAACTTCGCTCTTTTCCGACCACCAGTCACTGTATCCCCTTTGAAACCTGGCTCAGCCTCAATAACAGTCAGGTCTACAGTCATCGGCAACCTGATATCAACCATCTTATTCTCGTAAAAAAGGCCGGTGACTGAAAGATTTTCTTTAAGATAATCCCGGTGTTCAGCTACCTGTTCTGCGGTCAGAACAAACTGCTCGTAAGTGCTTTCATCCATAAACACGTAATTTTCCCCTTCCCGATAAAGAAACTGCAACGGCACTTCGTCCAGCCTAACCTCTTCCACATCCACATCTGATCGGAAAACTAGTTCCATTGACTTGCCTTTTTCCAGCATTCTGGCTTTACATCGGACTAGTCCCCGCCTTTGCTGCTGGTGGGTATGCTGAGCAGAAAGCACGGTATACATCACCCCTTCATACCGAAAAATCGTCCCCGGCTTCAAATCAAGAACGTTCATCTTCTTGCTTCCTGTTTACCAAAGAAAAAGGGCGGAGATGCTTCTTTTTAATCATCCCCGCCCTGGGTTAATCTTATCTGCGGGCTAAATCAAGGGAACGCTGCAGCTGTTCGTCCATAATCCACAGAGCTTCTTCGCCGGTGAAGACCTTCGGATCCACCAGATTAAGAAGAAGTTCTGTCCAGATATCGTCCTCATTGCCGATGATGGCCACACTGGGAGATACAGCCCGGAACCAATCATCTACCCGCAAACCGCCCTGTACCCGACCGTTGAAGAAGATGAGACCCGGCGGGACAAATCCTTCATATACGGAGAGCAGGTCAGAAGGTTCCACCACTCCATCAATCAGGACCGAGACAAAGTTTACCTCTTCCGACCCATAAACATACAATTCCCCGTTCTGAATCATGACTTCCACCGGGTTCCAAGTATCGGCTGTGCCGCCGAAGAAACCGACCGTGCCGTTAAAGGCCAAGAGTTCGCTGGTGGCGTCGATCGGGTCACCCTGGGGGTTGGCTACCACATCATAGTCACCAGGCAGATTAGCATCATTGTCCAGGATAGAACCGTTGGCTCTAATGCTGACATACCGGCTGGCGACCACATTTTCTGTCAGGAGGATATCTCCGCCGTAGTTGTAAGTATTGGTAGCCATATCAAGGTAGCCGTTTTCCAGAATAATGGCGCCGCCGGAATCTGTGGTCGGGTCAGCGGTGTTGAACAGACCCAGAATTTCCAGATCGCCATTGACCGCCAGATTGTTTCTAACCCAAATATCTCCGGTGGCACCGTCAGTCATAGTCCCGGTGACGGTATTTTCCGCGAGAAGTTGTTCCACCTGGGTTTCAATACCGTTTTCTGTGCCGATTCCGGAAGTAGCGTGCATCTTCAGAAGTTCAGTGGTGATATTCAGGGCATCCCCGTTGTTATCAAGAATCGCTCCGGCAGAAACAATTTCTACGCTGTCTCCGGCAGTCACCAGGCCCAGCGTTACATCACCGGTCTGGGTTTCAAGATAAGCCTCTTCGCCTGCATAAACCTGGGAATTGGCGCAGATGTAAATATTTCCACCGGCAATGAGTTCTGCGTAAACCGCGGCCTGAACCAGGGAATTATCACAGATGGTAATATCCTGGCCGGCTTCAATAATCACATCGTTGTCTGCCACAATAACTGAAGGGTCTATTAGGACACTGCCGCTGTCGGCCGTAATGAAGGTATCGTTGTACGAGTAGGTGGTCGTATTGGTGATAGTCACATTGTTGCCAGCGTAGATGTCCAGATCCCAGTCAGAGTAGATGTCAGAACCGCTAATGGTCACATTACCATTGTTACCATAGATGTAAACATCATCGTAACCGTAAAGGTAGCTGTCTGTCACGTT
>JAMWDF010000051.1 GCA_023818865.1 Candidatus Omnitrophota bacterium | reverse complement strand
GGTTACGGAGACAGCCCGAATCTCCGTGTCCTCCAAAATGCCTCGATAGTCTTTGTACCACAACCTCGCGCCGCACCTCTCGGCGACCGCCTTGGCCCTATCCTCCCGGACGTCGGCCACGGCCCGCAATTCCGCGTTGGGGAGCTCGGAGTAAATCCGAGAGTGCCTCTCCCCCATAATTCCGGCCCCTATTACGCCCACAACCACCTTATCCATTTTCAGCCTCCTGATCCACCTTAGATAATTCAGTAAATTAAGGTAACACGGCCCCTCATAATGAGTCAAGACCTGACCCCCCAATATCCAATTTTTGAGAAATCCTCTTGATTTGAGGACCCATTTCTGATCTTCAATTGGATTCCTTCTCCGTGCACCTCACCGCACCCGAAATCGATAACGCGATCCTCAAGGCTTGGAGATGCCCCCTTCGAGATCAGTGGCCTTAACATCGCCTCCATATTATCGAAGGCTTATAGCATAGCAAGCGCAACGCATTGCAAAAGGCATCGGGGGGATCGCGGGAGGGGGAAACAATTTAATAAGGAGTCGTGGTTCCAGGGGCAAATATTACGCATCTAACGCGAAAAATCCTTGACTTTTTGGAGAAAGTGGAAGACAAAGCCGGCTTTCTCAACTTTTTCCTGAAGAAAGAAGTCCAGGCTGATATTGTCAGGACCATTCTCAGAGACCCTGAAGGCTTTGGCTCGCCCAGGCTCGGGGCTGGCCAGAAGGTACTTCTGGAGTTCGTCAGCGCCAACCCCACCGGTCCTCTAACCATCGCTCATGGTCGGCAGGCAGCTTTTGGCGAGGCGTTAGCCAGGATTCTTTCTTTTTCCGGCTACTCGGTAACTAAAGAATACTATCATAACGATGCCGGCCGACAGATTCGCCTTTTAGGTCAATCTCTCCAGGCCAGGTATGAACAACTCCAGGGGAAAAAGCTGGCTCTTCCAGAAGAAGGGTATCAAGGTGAGTATTTGGTGGATATTGCCCGGAAGATTAAGGATGTCCCCCCGGAGCAACCTGATTTCTTTGAAAAGGTGGCCGTGGAAGAAATTTCCCGGGGAATCAGAGAGGATTTAGCCAGGTTTGGGGTTAGTTTTGATTCTTTTATCAGTGAGCAAATTTTCCATCACCAGGGAGAGGTAGATAAGGTACTGAAAGACCTGGAAAAATCCGGTTACCTTTATTCCTCTGAAGGGGCCATCTGGTTCCGTTCCACCGCTTTTGGCGATGATAAGGACCGGGTGCTGGTGAAAAGCGACGGTTCTCTCACTTACCTGGCTCCAGACATCGCCTATCACCGGTTTAAGATTAAGCGCGGATATGACCTGATAATTGATATTTTAGGGCCAGACCATCACGGCTACGTAAAGAGGCTGAAAGCCGCGGTAGCTGCCTTGGGCTTCCCCCCAGAAAAACTTCACATTATCATTGTCCAATTGACTACGCTTTACCGGGGGAAAGAAAAACTACGGATGTCCACCCGGGCTGGTGAATTTATCACCTTGAAGCAACTGATGGAGGAAGTAGGACCAGATGCCGCCAAATTCTTCTTTCTTTTCCGAAGGGCGGAAAGCCATCTGGACTTTGACCTGGAGGTGGCTAAGAAGCAATCTCTGGAAAATCCTGTGTACTACCTTCAGTACGCCCATGTTCGGATGCTCCACATCAATCAGTATGCTGCCCAGCAGGGTTTTTCTCCGGAAGAATGTCTTCAGGCAGACGGTGCCTTGCTGAAAGAAGCAGAGGAAATTAATCTCTTGAAAGAACTGGCGGTTTTCCCTGGAGTGATTGAGCACATCAGCCGGAGTCTGGAGGTCCATCTTTTGGCTGAATACCTGCTTTCTCTGGCTAAACTTTTCCACAGTTATTATCAGCGGCATCGGGTGATTAGTGAAAACCGGCTTCTTTCTTTAGCCAGGCTGGCTCTGGTCCGAGCAGTTCATGCAGTTTTCTCTCGTTCTCTGAAATTACTTAACATTTCCTTGCCGGAGAGAATGTGAGCATAACCTTTTTTCTGAGAAATATTAGGAAAGTACTTCTGGTCACCATAGCCTTCCTGGCCAGGGACGGGTTTTCTCTGGACCAAGACTTTGTTGGTTCCTTCATCCTTCAATCTTCTCCTTACCGAATAGAGATTTCAGGCAAACAAGCCGCTTATACTATGCGCTCGGTAGTTTTTGAAAAAACCAGGCTGGGAGTGAATACCGGTTTCTATGGAACGATTTTTTGTCCGGCGCCAGGCAAATTCATCGGGGCTGGCCACTCCGAGGGAGGGAAGGAAGAAGTAAAAAGACTGACCCTGAAAGTTGATGGCCAAGTTATACCGCCTGAAGCTGGCCGGACCTTTAGCGGGCAGTCGGTAACCTTTCAGAAAATTTCCCGGCTGGCTGACCTGGAGTTAACTGAGCTAACGGAACTCTCTCCGGAAAAGATAGTAATCACCAGAAGTTATTGTGCGTTAAGAAATCAACCAGCGTATTCTTTGTACGTGTTTCAGTTTTGCTGGTCATCAGAGACAAAAGAGTGGCTGGCTGAACTGGCTGACGGGCAAATAATAGAAGGAGCGTTTAGGGACGATGATGGCTGGCGACTAAATGAAGATGTTCGCTGGACCGCGGTTTATTTACCGGCAGAACAGACCGGCATCTTGACTTACTACCCCCAAGTGATACCCGGTCAGCAAAGGAAAAGCTGCTACTGGGATAAGAAAAACATTTATCACAAGTACTACCTGATGATGAAAGTTCCACCGCTGTTGAGCCAGGGAGCAGTTCTTGGCCCTTTCACGGCCATCTTAAAAGGGTTCACAGCTTCTCCGGATACTTGGAAGAAAGAAGGGCTGCACTTGGCTGAGAGCCTTAAGCTAGCCAGTGGCCTACCAACTAAGGTAAAATCGGAGCAAGTACAGAAGCAATGAGATGTCAGGGGAAGGTTACCGGCAGGTGGTTTACTTAAATAGGAGAGGAAATGCTGAAAGAGTTCAAAGCGTTCGCAATGCGGGGTAATGTTATTGATATGGCGGTGGGAATTATTATCGGCGCTTCTTTCGGGGCCATCGTCAATTCTCTGGTGGCGGATGTGATGATGCCTCCTGTCGGTTTACTGCTGGGCCGCGTTGACTTTTCTAACCTTTTTGTCGTTCTCCGACCAGGGGTTCCACCTGGGCCTTATGCTTCTCTCGGCCAGGCTAAATCAGCCGGAGCGGTCACAATCAACTACGGTCTCTTTCTTAACCACATCATCAGTTTCATTATTGTCGCTTTTGCTACCTTCTTCCTAGTCAAGACTGTTAACCGGCTAAAAAAACAGGAACCGCCGCCTCCGCCAGCCACCAAAGAATGTCCCTTCTGCTTCTCAGTCATTTCTTTGAAAGCGGTACGTTGTCCGTACTGCACTTCCTCTTTTGAAACTCAGTCACCTACCCGCGGATAGACTTACCGCGTAGTTTGGTGGGGAGGGCCTACGAAAATCCAGTTACTCACCAGAAAAAAAGCGGTTGAAGTTTGTAGTGAAAAAGTTGGTTAGAGATTTCTCAGAAAACCCGGTTTTTTCCGCCAGGTCTTTTTCCTTCTGGGAAAAATCTTTCCAATGGCTGATCAGAGACAAGTAATTGTTTTCTGCCTGTTCGCCAGTAATAAGCCAGTCTGTACCAAAAATTAAATCTTCATCAGCGCCAAAAGCTACCAGTTTCTCAAATACATCTTTACGCCAGGCTGGCGGCACTCCTGGACTAGCATCCAAGAAAAGTCTGGAGGTGATTTCGCCCTTCCGGAAAAGACTCCGCCATTGGCCATACAGAGCGATGCATTCATCTGTCCAGGGCCAGCCAACATGAGCCAGGGCAAATCTAAATCTAGCAATCTTCAAGCAATTTTCATAGAAAACTGGGCGGCAGCATTTGGAAGAAAGAGAACCAAAATAGAGAATGCCGGAATGGAAAAGGCAGGGAGTATTTAACTCAGCCATGGTCTGACAGTAGGAGAGAATTTTGTCTTCATAAGGATACCAGCCGGTGGGGATCATCTTGAAACCACGGAATTTACACCTTTCCACCAGGTCAACCAGAAATTCCAGTTTTGTCCCGTGGCCTGGCTCTATCCAAGCAACTCCGTAAAGGCGATCTGGAGCCTTAGCTACTATTTTCCCCACCTGCTTAATGTTTTCTTCCTGTTCCTCCAAACTGGAGCCGTACCAGGAAAAAACAGCCACTTTTTCTACTCCGGCGCTATCCATAGCGCTAAGCAACTTACTTGTATCCACCTCTTTCTCGCTTGGTTGGTGATGAACATGAATATCGCTAAACATATTCCTTCCTCTGGTTCAGCCCTGTTTAAACTTCGGGTCAGTTTCCCGCACCACCTTCACTGTTTCCTTGGGCTTTGAAGTCCTTTTCAATTCTTCCATCAGCCGGTCATATCGACAGCGGCTCACCGGAAGTTTTACTGGCTTACCAGTTTTACCGGAAAGAATCACCGCGTTGATGAATTCCACTGAATTCAGACCATCTTTCCCTGGAGAAAGCAGTGGTTCCTGGTAAAGAATCGCCCTAGCAAAATTCTGAATGATCGCCCCATGGCCGGTCGGCAGTCCTTGAGGTAACTCAACCGGTTCTTCCTTGACCTCTAAATTCGCCCACATCCCAGCCGCAGCAAAGGTAAATTCATCAATCGATGGATGGCAGGTGTAGAGTTCCAGTTCATTCCCCCTGATGACCAATTTCCCTTTGTCCCCGGCAAATTCCATATGGTAGGGACCAATCGCTTCACAGGTAGTCACATAATAATACCCCCAGGCCCCGTTAGGATATTCCAGTAAAGCGCAGGCTTCATCTTCCACCTCAATTCGGTGAAGTCTGGTCCTGGTCTTCGCTTGAACCAGGGAAGGTAAACCGCCCAGAAGAGTGAAAATATCAATTCCATGGGGTGCCTGGTTTATCATCACCCCGCCCCCTTCCCCGGCCCAGGTTGCTCGCCAGCTACCACTATCATAATAAGCCTGGGTGCGGTACCATGGCTCCACACACAAGGTCCGGCGGATTTCCCCAATTTTTCTCTGGCGAATCAGTTCTAAAGCCTTCCGAATCGTCGGTTCTGT
Source organism: Candidatus Omnitrophota bacterium (assembly GCA_023818865.1). Lineage (GTDB taxonomy): Bacteria > Ratteibacteria > UBA8468 > B48-G9 > DSTR01 > JAMWDF01. The sequence continues at coordinate 8,386 of JAMWDF010000051.1, read as the reverse complement.
CCTTCTCTGATACATCACGGCAAACACTTTCTTGCTTTTCTTGGCAGCTTTAATCATTTTATCCGCATCGCTGACGGTAACCGCGATAGGTTTTTCTGAGAGAACATGTAACCCTTTATTAAAAGCGTAAATAGCGACTTCCGGATGAATCCAATGGTGGGTAGCGACAATCACCGCATCAACCAGTCCGCTATCAATCAGCGTGTGATAATCAGTGAAAAAAGGAACGTTTAGTTCCTGTCCTTTCTTTTCGGCCACCTGAGCATCCACATCGCAGACGCACGTAAGAGTGGTTTCCTCAATTTCCTGAACTTTTTTACAATGGGCCGAACCCATCCCCCCAACGCCAATCACGCCAATTCTCACTTTCCCCATCTCTCCTCCTTAAGTTAGCACCATATGATACCACAAAAAGGAACATCCGTGTCAGAAACCTCGCCAACAATTATTTCCCAAAGAGAATTTCAAGTCCTTGGGCAATCACCGCTGCCGCAGTTAAACTTTGATTGACTATTAACCGGTTGAAGAATCAATTCTCCTAAACCTTCTGTCACTATCGCCGTCTTAGGTCTAAAGCTTCACCAGGCGAGTTCAGTCTCCAGTTTCTTTAAGTAGCGGTAACAATGGGGAATGCCTTTCCTTGGGTCTTCCGGGGCTTCATATTCCAGAGACAAATAGCCGGTATAGCCAGTTTCTTTGAAAACCTGAAGACATGCCTTTACATCTACCTCGCCCTGCCCTAACAGACAGGTTTCCACCTTGCCTCCCTGTCTTTTTGCATCCTTGACATGAACCATTACTGCATAGCCAGCAGTTTTCCGGGTGGCCTCAACCGGGTCATCTTGGTCAAAAAGAAAGTTGGCAATATCCACATTCAGGCGAAAATAAGGAGAATTTACCCGGCTAATATAGTACAGCAGGTGCTCAGCGGTCGCGGCCAAACCGTGATGGTCTTCCAGAGCCAGAATGACTTTTTTCTTTTCCGCATATTCGGTCAGTCTCAAGAAACACTCTGCCACCAGTGGACCGCCTTCCTCAAAAGAAAGACCTTCCCGGCCGCCGGCAAAGATTCTTAGGCTGGGCGCTCCTATGAGAGTGGCATCTTCAATTGCTTCCTTTACCGCCTTCATCTGTTCTTCCAATTTCTCTGTGCCCACCACTGCGCCAAAGTTGCTTCTGGTGATAGTTCCAGAAACCGTCAAGCCGTATCTTTCTAACCAGGAAGGAAGTTTTTCCATCTCTTTTTTCTTGTCCTGCCAGAAATATCCCAGGTCCACGCCTGTAAAACCTTGTTGGGCGGCAAACTCCAGGAATTTTTCCACTGTCATCCCTTCTTTTTCCACTAGCTGCGCTACACTGTAAATTGTTAGGCTTAGTTTCACGCTTTCCTCCTTCTTGTCAGCAGCCTGTTGGTAGCAGGGTATACCAGCCTGGTAAAATTTAAAAATTTTCCGTTTCTTCATTCCCTGTTTTTTCGTTGTTTTTTCCCGTACTGGCAGTTTTTTTACTGGTTCTCCCTGGCTACCTTCAGCAACCGTCTGATTTTTGTTTCTTCCCTCAAGCTACTTAAGTGAAAAGAGATTACCTCTGGTTGGAAAGAAGCTAATTTCAGGTAAAAATTCTCTAACTGGTCCTCAGTGAGGTCGTGGATATGCCAGGAAAGAATGCTCAGGTTGAACCGACAAGGACAATGCTTCTTGAGAATTTCTGGAGTCAGGTACTGGTCGGCGCTGGGGTCAAAACAGGTAATTTTCGCCACCCTGAGAAAATCAAGGTGCTCTTTTCTCAGAAGTTCGCTATGAAGATGTCTGTCAGTAGCCAGAAGCCCCTGATATATTTTTTCCCAGTAAGGAACAACAAATTCTTCAAAAAGTCCTGGTGGCAAAAGTCCGGCAAAATCGTCTGGGATGCCTTTTGGTCCTGGTTCCAAAGAAACCCCTTGAAATTTTAGGATGGATTGAGCATAGTTGAGAGCACTCCTGACACAAAAGTCAAGCAGCCGCCTGGCTCGGTCTGGCTCGTCATATAGAAGAAAAAGAAATTTTTCCCCTAACAAAAGCATAGCGGTGGTGACCGGTCCTTCATAAAGATGCCCGATTGAAGAATAAGCCTGGGGACACCTCGCCTTTAGTTCTTCTGCTAATTTCAATCTCTGCTGAATTAAAGGGGCGGCCAGATAATCTTCTGGTTCTTTCAACTGGTCAATTTCCTCCGCTGATTTTAGTAATGGCTCTGGTTTTGGTTCAGAGCCTTCAGGAAAAACTATCTTCGCTCCTAACGCCGCCAGGTGACAGTAAGCAAATCCTGGCAGATGCGGCACCGGAGGTTCTACTCCCAACCTCCTGGCCACTGGCTTAATCGCCTCATACGCTTTCAAAATAGCCTGGACATCCTGGTGTAACTGAGTAAGACTGACATTCGCCACTTCAGCCAGAAGGCTATCGGAAAAACCAAAAGAAAAAGCTTGACCCATTATTTTCTCCTTGTTTTTACCTAATCTGTCTGAACCATCTGCCAACCTGGTGGTAAACGAAACTTCAAGTTCCCTTTGCGTCTGTCCAGTTCAATTTCTCCGTCAATTGTTGGTAGAATAACATAACTTTGAACCACTCCGCTCAGGGGCTGGTGAAAAACAACCTGCCGTTTAAGGGGATTGATTTCTTTGATTCCAGCTACTAGTCGGGGTAACCAGTAAGCTGGAGCCGCCCCCACTGCCTGGCAGACAGCCCGAGTAGAACCAGGATGAACTTCTCTCGTTTCCCAAAAGGTACCCGGCCCTTTTTTCATCATGGGCTCAAAAATATCCTTGAGTAAGCGGAAAGCGGCCTCTACCAGACCTTCTTGAACCAGCGCCTTCAAAGTAAAAAAAAGGAACATCACCTCGGTGGTTGACTGCTGATGATTGATCCTCTGAGCCACTTCTTCCATCCTCCCGGAAACTGCGCCAGCCAGGGTGGCAGTCACCAGGGCATGTTCCTCCAGATGAAACTGGCCGAACTGGCGGATAATTTCTTTTCTCCTTTCCTGGGCTAACCTAGCAGCTCGGTATTGGCCAGCAAGAGAAAAAAGTTCTGCAGCTGAAGAAAGAACCATAGCGTAAAAACCGTTCAATGCTAATCTGGCTGGTTCACCCTTTAGCTGTCCGGCCCCCCCTTGCCAATCAATAAAGTTCCAAAGAACCTGACCGCCTTCCCAATTAAAGCATTCTCTGATTGTAAGTAAACCATCCTTGTCCAGAAATCTTTCAAACCACTTCAAAGATTTCTTAATAATACCAGCATAACTTGTCGCTAATCCAACATCCCTGGTCTGACGATAATATTCAGCCACCGATTCTATCCAGAGAAGAGTCCAGGCTGGAATGACCTGGTTCCAGCACCATGGCCCGCCTGATTGATGACTCCCATCTTCGTTCTGCCCTTGAGCCAACTGCCGAAGAAATTGTCGCCAGAGCAAAACGTCTCCAAAAAGGCTATAAGCATAAAGAGACTGGATATACCCATCCCCGCCATACTGTTGCCTTTCCCGAGAGGGATTATCCAGATAGGTATCAGCCAGACACAGCCTCAAGGTCAGCCTGGCTATCTGCCAGCACCGATTAAACCATTCTTCGCTGGTTTCAAACACCGCCTGGTTGACGGCTGGATAGGTTATCTCCCTTGGTTGTAACTGCAAAAGTCCGCCTTCCCCTTTTTTCCAGCTGAGCTGGACATAACGGAAGCCCCGAAGGAGAAACGCCCCATACCAAAAACGTCTCCCTGAGGGAAACCTCAGACGGTCCACAGAACTATTGGTATTTCCCTTATCCGGAGAGAAATCAAGCTCTCCGTGATGAAGCCGGTCCCCATACCTAATTTCTATTTCTCCAGGTTTTTCTGTTCTTATTTTCAACAGCAAACTTCCAGATACCATCCGGCCAGCATCATAAAGAAAACTTTTCTCTTTTTTCCAGACAATTTTCATCGGTGGCAGAAGCGTTTCCGAAAGCTGGGGAATCTGTCTAGGTTGCAAGTAAGGTCTTTCTTTTTTAGCCATTCTAACCACCCCGGCCTTTTTCCATTCAGCCAGATTACTCCCGAGTTCCCAGACTGCCGGGTCCCAGCAGTTTAGATCAACTTCTTCACTGAATCCATTATAGAGATTGATTCTTTCAGCCCAAGGGTTCCAGGCAGTCAATTCCACTGCTTCCCAGGCCGCCAGGCCAGTGCAAAGATTAATTTTCCCTATCAGGCCATAGAGAAGAAAGCCTGGAAGAGATAACGGCCAGCCACCGACGTTCTCGCCGAAATGATGCACCAGAGCGCTGATCACATTTCGGACAGGCTGAAGCCAGGGGTAGATGTCATAACAATCCAGCCCGACATATCCAGCCCATTCTCTCACCGGGCCTCGCCCAAGATAATGACCGTTGACATAAAGGAGATAAAGACTTCTGGCACTGACCTGGACCCAGACCGGAAAGGAAAAGACTGAAAGGTGGTTAATAACCAGTCGGAAGGCAACATACTGGTTTTTCCTGCCGCCAGAACTTATCCAAACCCAGTCAGCCGGTATTTCTTCAGATGAGAACGAAGAAAGAGGTATTGGCTTCATTTTTTTCTCCCGGTAAAGTTAATGGAGCACTACCGGATGTCAGACCGGTCAGTGAGCAGAGAATGCTCAGAGCTCCCTTGCTCCTTGGCAGTGGCAGTAATAGTTCAAAAAAAAGCATCTTTGCCCGCGCCTGGTAAGAAAAAAACAGCTACCGGCAACAAAAAGAATACACAGAAAAGAGGGAATAAAGCCGGTTTCTCTGATTAGCCATTGGCTAATTTTACTCCCAGGGCCTGGCTTGTCAATCTCTCCCATATTGATAACCATTGGCCCCTGGACTACAATAAACAGCACCAATGACTATTAGCCGGGTGATTTTTGATGTGGACGGGGTTATCTTTGACACAGAAAAGATTCATATTTCTGGTTGGGAGATAATCTTTGGCCGGAGAGGCTTTTCTTTCCCTAAAGAAGTTTATGAATCAGGGTTTGGGGTGTGCGACCGGGAGTTCTTGCTCAAACTGAAGAAGGAAGGCCGGCTTCCTCCAGAAACAGAGATAGAAATTATCTTGGAAGAGAAGGTGGAAGCTACTCTAAAACTGATTGACGGTGGTGCCCCATTTTTCCCCTCAGTAGTAGAAACAATCAAGCAGTTATCAGGCAACTTACCCCTGGCTTGTGCCTCTAATTCTGACAGCCGGTTTGTTCACCTGTTGCTAGAGAAATCTGGACTTAAGAACTGTTTCCAGTTGGTCCTCACCAGAAAAGAAGTCACTGCCCCAAAACCATCTCCAGAAATCTATCTTACCTGCGCCAGAAAGATGAAAGTTGTCCCCTGCCAATGTCTGGTAATAGAAGACTCGCCAGTCGGAGTGGCGGCAGCCAAGAGTGCCGGGATGATTTGTCTGGCTGTGACTCATACAACCCCGGCGCAGAAACTTTCCGCGGCTGATTTCATTATTTCTCAACTGACTGTGGATGAAATTTACCGAGTCATCAGAAGAAGCCATGGTTGAAAAGAAAGCATCTACCAGGAAAAGTCTGTACAAAGAACCTGCCAAGAAAGGAAATCCTTATCGTCAGAAAAACCTTGCCCAGTTCCAAGAACTGATCAAGAACAAGCAGAATGAGTCAACAAAATTTCGGCGCCAGTTTTTCCAGCCTGATTTCCGTTCAGTTAGCGCTTATGAGACTTCCCTAGTTAGCTACCGAAAGCAGCTGAAGAAACTTCTTGGCTGGCCACTTACCAGGGCTGTTAAGGAAAAACCTTGTCTCAGACGCCGGCTGAGGGTAGGCAAAGATAGCCTGGGTGTGATTGAACGGTTCTGGATTGACTGCGGTTATGGCCTGAGCCTCTACGGTCTTTTTTTCCGACCCCAGAGCCCTGGTCCAGTGCCACTGGTGATTAGTCAGCATGGCGGTGGTGGTACTCCTGAGTTAACAGCCGGGTTTTTTGGTTCAGCCAATTATAATGAGATGACCAGAAGGGTACTATACCGAAAAGTAGCTGTTTGGGCACCTCAACTTTTCCTTTGGAAGAAAGATTTCGGTCCGGAGTGTGACCATCTCTGTCTGGATAGAAAACTCAAGCATCTTGGCGGTTCTTTAGCCGCTCTTGAGATTTACCGGCTGCAAAGAAGCCTGGATATCCTCACCCGCCTGCCAGGCATTGACAAGAACAAAATAGGAATGATTGGTCTTTCTTATGGCGGTTTCTACAGCCTTTTGTTAGCCGCTATTGATGTCAGGATAAAGGTGACTATTTCTTCCTGCTACTTCAATGATCGGTTTCTCTATGACTTTGGTGACTGGATTTGGTTTAACTCCGCCAATTTTTTCCTGGATGAAGAACTAGCCTGCCTGGTCTGCCCCAGACCGCTTTATATTGAGGTAGGCAAGAAAGATCCGATGTTTTCAGCCAAAACAGCCAGACCCATTGCCAGGCTGGTAGCGGCGGTATATAAGAAGTTGGGAGTTCCCAGAAACTTTGTTTACAACGAGTTTCAAGGGGGACACGAATTAGACCGGGCAGAAAAAAACATTGACTTTCTTTTTAGGCATCTTCAGGACTGAGGGATATCATTACTTTCCCAGCCACCTGACAGCAAAAATCACAGTGCCAACAGTTTTTAGCGCAGGTTAACACCTGGCTGAACCAGTCTGGGGGGAATCTTGTATTGTCCACCATCAACGGCCACCAATCCTCGCTAAACCCTGGTTCCAGCAAGTCAAGAAGATTCCCCTGATAGCGACCACTGTGATAGGCAGCCAAAACCATCCGGGGATGCCCATGCATCCTGGTAGCCAGTTTGTAACTCCCAAAGAATATTTGCTGGTGGAGCTGAATGTCTTCTGGCCGAATCCAGGAACTGTTCTGTAAAAACTCCAGCCGGTGCCTTGGGTGTTTGTAGAACTGCCGGCAAAGAGGGGGCAGGTCAGAAACTCGGTTGGAATCCATTTCTTTTTCGTGAGCGACGGCATTATCGTGGAAGGTCTGGAAGGAGCAGAAGTTAAGACAGCCACTATTAGCCAGAATTTGAAGTTCTTTCCCTTCTTTTATTGCCCAGGCCTGAATTTCAGAAAGACGACTGGTATCTCGGTTGTATTCCCGCTGAAGACAGTAACCTTCAAAAAAATCCTGGACATACTTCAGAGCAGCAATCGTACCCAATCTCATATTGACTGAAGCCCGGCGGTTTATCTTGGGGAAATTTTTCTTGATGGTTTCAGCCACCAACGGAGACATCGTGGTAATGGTGCCTATTCCCAGCCGGTCTATCAGAAAACCCACCAGGGAAACAATCTCTCTGGCAAAGTCACTGGAAAGAGCCTGCCGACCGTAACAGGAAGCGTTTAACAGCAGGTTCAACTGGATACCAAGTTTTTTAATCTTTTCTAATTCCCAAAGAATTTGCTCCTGGTATTTTTCTTCCACCGGTGCCCGGCCAGAAGCTTGGCCTGGCCAGGCGAAGTAAACTTCACTGATACTCTCCCGGTAATCAGCCACGACCTCCCAGAAGAACTCAGTCTCTTCCGGCATTACCCGGTAACCAACTGATAATTTCCCAACTTTAGACACTATTCTTCCTTAAGTGTTCATCCAGTTCCACCGCCGACTTTCATCCTGTTGCCACCAATCGCCTGTCCCGGTTAGGTAAAAATGAACATTCTCCAGAGCAGCCAGGTGTTGCTCGTCGTAAGCCAAAATCTGGGAGCAAAACTCTCTTTCTTGCTCTGGTGCCTGCTGGAGAAGCTGCTGGTAAATGGCGCAACCGGATTTTTCCAGCTCAATTGCGGCTAAAAGTGCCTCTTTCTGGCTATCTTCTTTTCTTAACAACGGCTGGAAACGGGTAAAGAAATCTTTCATGACGATTTCAATTCTGTTTTCCCCCAGAGCCATCCAGCTTCTGGTCTGAACCTTTGATAGAATAAAGGCAAGATGGTCAATCTCCTGCTTGGCCAACTCCAGAAAAAGCTTTTCCACCAGCAGGTTTTGTGCCGCGGCCCCTTTTTCCAAGTAGAAAATTGCAATTCTCTTTTCAAACTCCAGCGCTTGGTTCAATTCCTGGTTCACCTTTCCTCCTATTGTTGGAAGGCAAAGTTCTGTCTCTCTTCTTTCATTATAGACGCGGGGAATAACTCAGGCAATTAAAGTATCTTTTTGTTTTACCGAGGGGGCATCTTCGGGTAGAATTAATAATATGAACAGCTTTAGCAGACAGGACCAGGTCTTGGTCCTGTGGGGGAAAAGACGCTGGCTGGTGGATTTATCCCGGGGAAAATTTGGCACTCATCAGGGCGAACTTGATCTCACCAAAGTAGTTGGTCAAAAGGAAGGGTTTTCTTTACCCCT
>JAMWDF010000050.1:1846-14015 GCA_023818865.1 Candidatus Omnitrophota bacterium | reverse complement strand
CATCAGGCGATAGACCGTTTGAACAGGTTAGAAGAACGCATCAAAGAGGTGAACCGGAAAGACCGCCTTTCCTCTTTCAAACTTGCCTTGAATGGCTATGAAATCATGGAAATGTTGGGCATCACCCCAGGCAGAATTGTAGGGAAAATTAAGGAGCATCTTGAGCAACAGGTACTTGATGGGCTTTTGAGAAATAATAAACGCGAACTGAGAAGATACTTGAAAAACCATTGGCGCGAAATTTTACATTGAAGTTGTTCCAGAGTAGAATGGAGTACGACAGTTTTGCCAGACTCATTAAGAGAAAAAAATGAAATCGGAAATCATTTGGGCGCCTTGGCGTCTGGGCTATATTCTGGGAGTAAAAAAGCGCGGTTGCTTTCTTTGCCAGACCGTGAGAGGTTCATCATCAAAGAAAAATTTTCTAATTTTTCAGCGACAATTATCCTTTATCACTCTGAATATTTTTCCTTATAACAATGGCCATCTGATGGTCGCACCGAAAAGACATGTAGCTGATTTTGAAGACTTGACGGAAAAAGAAGTTTGCGAACTCACTGGCCTGGTTCAGCTGTCTATCAAGGTTTTAAGAAAGGCGGTCGCGCCCCATGGGTTCAACGTAGGCCTTAACCAAGGAAGGTGCGCTGGTGCCGGACTGGCCAGCCATCTGCATGTCCATGTTGTTCCCCGATGGGAAGGAGATACTAACTTTATGCCTGTTATCGCCCACACCAAGGTTATCCCTCAATCTCTCCTTGAAATAAAGGATACCCTTCGGAAATTGTTCCAAGACCTGACATCGTCAAAAAAACAAGTTTCTAACCGGACTAAGAGAAAAAAAATATAAAAAATGTATTCAGCAGATTTCCATATCCACTCCCAATTCAGTCGGGCTACCAGCAAGGGAATGAACATCCCGGAACTAGACCAGTGGGCGAGAGTGAAAGGTATTCGGCTTTTGGGCACTGGTGATTTTACCCATTTCCTCTGGTTGCACCAGTTGAGAGAACAACTAATTCCGACTGAAAGAATAGGTATTTATCGGTATGGCCAAACTGATTTCTTGTTGACAGCAGAAGTCTGCTTAATTTTTGATCGCCGGGGACAAGCGAAAAAAGTACACACGATTCTGATGACCTCTTCTATTAAGGATGCTGAAAAATTGAATTCTCTTCTGGAACGCTATGGTGACCTCAATGTAGATGGTCGCCCCATCCTTCACTTAGAAGCAGAAGAGTTAATTCGCCTGGTCGGTTCTGTGGATGAACATGGACTGGTAATACCAGCCCACAGTTGGACACCTCATTTTTCGCTGTTTGGCGCGAATTCTGGATTTGATCGAATTGAGGATTGCTTTGGCAATCTATGCGATGAAATTGTCGCTCTGGAAACAGGGTTGAGCAGCGACCCGGCAATGAACTGGCTTTGTTCTAGACTGGATAAGTATTCCCTCATTTCCAATTCCGACGCGCACTCGCCTCAAAAAATAGGCCGAGAAATGAATGTCTTCCAAAAACCGTTTGACCTACCTGAATTGAAAAAAATTCTTAAAACTAAAGATAGCAATTCTTTGTTGTTTACGGTGGAATATTTTCCTGAAGAAGGGAAGTACCATTACGACGGACACCGCAACTGCCAGATATGTTTCAGCCCGGAAGAGACTAAAAAGCACAATTATATCTGTCCGCGCTGCGGTCGTTCTCTCACTGTGGGTGTCTTGCATCGAGTAAAACAGTTAGCCGATCGCCCTGAAGGCCGAAAGCCAGAGAGGTGGGTGGACTTCAAGAAAATAGTCCCTCTTGATCAAATTCTCTCATCGGTGCTCAATAAACCAGCAGAATCGGTAACCGTTCAGAATTTGTATCAGGACATTGTCCATAAATTTGGTTCAGAATTTACTGTACTTCTGGAGGTGAGTGAAAGTGATTTACGAGCCGGTTTAAGTCCGGAAATAGCTGAAGGCATTTGTCTTATGCGTCAGGGAAAAGTTTCTGTTAGCCCGGGTTACGATGGGAAATTCGGCAAGGTCGAAATATTACTGCAATCTGGTCAGGGTGAAAACCAGCCGGCCCTTTTTTAGCACCCTTTACCGGAGTTTTCTTCTGCGCCAGCAGTCTGCTTTCTGGAACATTCTTTCAGGGTTACTCCTGCCGCTATCAGTTTTTTATTTAATAATTAACCTCAGCAAGCAGTTCTTCTTCCCCAAGAAGCGTTATCCATTCAAGATAATAAGCGTAGGCAATATTACCACCGGGGGAACTGGGAAAACAACTTTGGTGGAATTCATAGCCACCAAGCTTCAAGAGAAATATGCTCGGATGATAATAATCAGTTCGGGCGTAGGCTCACTAGGTCATTCCCCAAGGGTCGCTGCCGGCTGGGAAATCAGAAAGCCAAAATTTTTCGGAGATGAAGTTACGCTTTTAGCCCAAAGTCTGCCCCGGGTACTTTTTCTCCAGGGAAAAGGAAAGAAAAATCTTCTTGATCTGGCTGAAGCCAATATTAAACCTGAGGTGTGTATCTTGGACGATGGAATGCAGTGTTATATGATAAGAAAAGATAAGGAAATTGCTCTCATTGATGCCCTCCAGCCTCTTGGTAATAGACTGCCAATACCGGCCGGCCTTCTTAGAGACTTACCTTGCCGTCTTAAGAAAGTTGATGCCATCCTCGTGACCAACACGTTTTTGCTGTCTCCGGTGAAAAGAAAAAAAGTCATTGCTCTTGTTACCCGTTATAGAAAACCTATCTTCTTTATGAATTATCAGGTTGCCGGGATAATTGACCCCTCTGATAGACAGTGGCCGTCCGAACTACTAGAGGGGAAACTAGTCTTGGCTTTTGCCGGGATAGGACAGCCTTTTGCTTTTTTTTCTCTGGTAAGGGAACTTGCTCCTCGTAGGTTATATCCCGTGGCTTATCCTGATCACTTTGATTACCAGTCCAGCGATATCTTTGAATTGATTCACCTGGGCAATAAATTTCAAGTTGACTATTGGCTAACCACTCTAAAAGACGCTGTCAAAGTCTGGCAACTTCAACCCGGAGAAAAATTCTTGGCCGTGAGAATTATCCCGAAGATTACAGACGGGAAAGGAAACCCAGTATCTATTGACACCCTTTTAAAGGTGATTTAGAATAGGTAAGAGAATTAGGGACAACCCTAAAACTCATAGAAAAGGAGGAACGATGGCTGTTAACGTCCATCAATTTATTCGAGAAAAGGTGGAAGAAATTAGAACAATAGTGAAAGAAAAGAAAGCTCTTTGTGCAGTATCTGGCGGCGTTGACAGCATGGTGTCAGCCTGTCTGGCCCAACGCGCTCTTGGCGAAAACCTAGTGGCTTTGTTTTTAGACAATGGATTAATGAGAGCCAATGAGGCTCAAGAAGTGACTGAATCCTTAAAAAAGCAGAATATTGAGCTGCAAGTTTGGGACGTGCGAAAGGGATTCTTTGAAGCTCTCCGGGGAATAGTTGACCCTGAGGAGAAAAGAAAGGCTTTCCGCGATATTTTCTACAAAACCCTGGGACAGGCAATTCGCAGTTATTCAGCTGACTTCTTGATTCAGGGAACTATAGCCGCCGACATAGTGGAAACCCAGAAGGGAATAAAAACACAGCATAACGTTCTGGCCCAGATCGGAGTAAATCCAGCCCTTTTTGGTCTTTCTATTGTTGAGCCGTTGAGAACCCTTTACAAGGATGATGTACGGAAGGTAGCCAAAGCCCTGGAATTACCTCAAAAGGTCTACATGCGCAAGCCTTTTCCCGGCCCTGGTCTAGCTACCAGAATCATCGGGGAAGTTACAGAGGACCGGGTAGAGAAGATTCGCCTCGCCACAGCAATAGTAGAGGAACTAATAACCGGGGAATCAGTTTTTCAAGCATTCCCAGTGCTCTTAAGTGACCGAGCCACTGGCATCCTGGGTGACAAGAGAATTTTGGGAGAAATTATTGCCCTTAGAGTAGTAGAATCGAAGGACGCTCTTAAAGCTAACGCTTGTAAACTACCCTGGTCTAAATTAGAAAAGGTGCGGGATCGTCTTCTGAAAGATGTACCAGGAGTGATAAAGGTAGTTTACGATATTACCCCTAAACCCCCGAGTACAATCGAATATATCTAATCAAGCTCATTAAATGGAAAGGATTGGGGTGGAAGCCGAGCGTGAATTTCTTTTCACTGAAGAAGTAGACGAAAACTGTGGAGTTTTTGGTCTATGGTCGGCTCGTTCTGTCGCCGAAGAAATCTATTATGGTATTTTTAAATTGCAGCATCGCGGACAGAGATACTGCGGTATTTCCACCTGGAATAATGGCTTGTGTCTGGTGACCCACCCAGGTTTTGTCCGGCATGCCTTCAGCCCAGATGAACTCCGTTCACTCAAGGGTTGTTTGGGCATCGGTCACGTAAGTCTAAAAGAAAGGCAACCGATGGTCTTCTATTCTCATCTGGGACCCTACGCTCTAGCCTTTAGTGGCAACATCGCCAATAGTGAGGAGCTGAGAAAACAGTTATTTAGAGATGGCCACGCGTTCGTCACCCAGACAGATACAGAAATTCTGGGCCGCTTTCTATCACAAGGTAAAACCATACTTGAAGGTTTAAAGCAGATTTATAAGGTAGTGAGAGGTTCCTTCAGTCTGGTGGTGTTAACCAGAGAGGGAATTTATGCTGCCCGAGACGTCCACGGTTTCAAGCCACTGGTTCTCGGGCGTTCGGGTAAGAGAACAGCTGTGGCTTCTGAATCAAGACCCTTTGACTTCCTTGGTCTGAAGATAGTTAGAGATGTTAAACCGGGAGAAATAGTACTACTTGATAACGGCGGGTTCAAAAGCATGCTAGAGATTAAGGGGGGGCAACCAGCCTTCTGTGCTTTTGAGTGGGGATATATTGCTTCTGTTGATTCTATCATTGATGGTATCCCAGTGATCAGAGCAAGACAAAATTTTGGAATGAAACTGGCTCAGCGGGATACTACCGAAAAGTTGAAGGCTGACATTGTTTCTCCGGTACCTTTTTCTGGAATTGGTTGCGCGCTGGGTTATCACCACTACTCAGGAATTCCTTATCAGGAAAGCTTTTTAATAGACCGTTTTGCTAGCCGGAGTTATACTCCTTTACTCCAGGAGGAAAGGGAAAAAGAAGCTAAGATTAAACTCTCTGTAATCAAGGACAATGTTCGGGGGAAAAAAATTGTTCTATGCGATGACTCTATTGTCCGAGGTACCCAGATCCGCAATAAAGTGATGGAGTTGAAGCGGGCCGGAGCCAAAGCAGTTCATGTTCGCATCGCTTGTCCTCCTTTAATTGCTCCTTGCCGCTACAGCATTTCCACCCGTACTTACGATGAGCTGGTAGCGTTAAAGTATTCGCTTGAAGGTATTTGTCGACTCATCGGGGCTGATTCTCTGAAGTATAATACCCTTGACGATTTCGTTGACGCCATCGGCCTACCAGCGACAAAACTTTGCCTGTCCTGCTGGACAGGAAAATATCTATAGGCTTGTTTCCTGAAAACAATAAGAAATACCTTTACAGGGTAGAAAGATGACCGCTGTGATTGACTATGGCCTCGGGAACATCTATAGCGTAGTTATGGCAGTTCGCCGCTGCCAAGAAGAAGTACTAACCACAAGTAACCCGGATGATTTGAAGAAAGTCGATCGTATTATTTTACCAGGAGTGGGGGCGTTTGACGAAGGGATGGACAACCTTAACAAACTGGGATTGGCCTCAGCTATCAAAGAGGAAGTTTCAAAAAAAAAACCAACCCTGGCAATTTGCCTGGGAATGCAAATGATTTTTGAACAAAGCGAAGAAGGTAACCAGGCCGGATTGGGAATTTTCAAAGGAAAGGTGGTTCGCTTTAAAAGAAATAATTTACCCGTACCACATATGGGATGGAATCAGGTATTCTTCCAAGAGAAAGCCGCTGACTATCTAAAATCCGTTGGGCAAAACCAATTTTTCTACTTCGCTCACTCTTACTATGTGTTACCTCAAGACCATTTGATTGTAGCTGGAGTTACTGAGTATGGTTGTCGTTTTGTCTCCTTTGTCTGCTGGGAAAACGTCATTGGCGTTCAATTTCATCCAGAAAAGAGTGGCACTTCCGGACTATCGTTTCTTTCAGTTTTTCTTAGACAAATGCCTAATGCCCCATGAGGAACAATGTTAGCCAAAAGGATTATACCTTGCCTTGATGTTCACAACGGAGCGGTGGTAAAAGGTACCAGATTCAAACAACTTCGCTTTGCTGGAAACCCGGTGGAACTTGCTGCTTTTTACAGTAATGAAGGGGCCGATGAGCTGGTTTTTCTTGATATTAGCGCCACGATAGAGGCAAGGAGTACTATGGTGAACACTGTCAGAGAAATTGCTGCGGTGATATTTATACCCTTTACAGTTGGTGGAGGTATTCGCTCTTTAGCCGACGTGGAAAGGTTACTTGAATCAGGAGCTGACAAGGTCTCGATAAATACAGCTGCGGTTCGCCAGCCACATTTGATAGAACAAGCCGCCAAAAAGTTTGGCTCTCAATGTATCGTTGTGGCTGTTGACGCTAAGAAAACTGAAGAAAAAAACTGGCAGATATATGTGGAAGCAGGGAAAACTCCGACAGGACTGGACGCCATCCAGTGGTGCAAGCAAGCAGAAAGACTCGGTGCTGGTGAAATTCTTTTGACGAGTATCGACCGGGATGGCACTACTTCTGGCTATGACTGTCAGCTAACCAGACAGGTAACAGAACTGGTTACCATACCGGTGATTGCTTCTGGTGGAGCCGGTTCTCTTATGGATTTACTTTCCGTAATTACAGAAGGGAAAGCCTCGGCAGTCCTTCTGGCTTCTCTCGTGCATTTCCGCCAGATGAGCATCTCTGAAGCAAAAAAGTTTCTTGCCGAGCATAATATTCCGGTCAGGTTATGAAAATCTTAGTTCTGGATGATGGAATCAAGGGGAATCTCAATCAGGCTCAAGGGGTGGCTCAAGCTTTACCAGGCGGAGAAATTCAAATTGTGCCAATTAGATTGCGCGGTCTCACTTACTCTTTGCCAGGCCGTAAAGGGAGATATAAACTTGCTTCTAAAATAATTGCCTTGTTTTGTCGGTGCCGCCTGTGGAAACTAGCGCAAAGATTTCTCAACTTCTTTCTTGAAAGGCCGCTGCCTCAGTTGCCTGAAAAAAACAATGTCTGTGTCATTTCAGCCGGTTCAGTACTTGCTCCGGTGAATTTAACTATAGCCAGAACCTACGGCTGGCGTTCGGTAATTCTCATGGTGCCGTCGTGGTTACCTCTATCTCTTTTTGATCTAGCCATCATCCCCTACCATGACTTCTGCCGAATGAAACAGTTGGGGAAAAACGTGTTAGTAACCCTTGGTTCTCCCAATAGTATTACACCGTCAGTTCTTCAGATGTACCGTCAGGAATTTTCCCAAATAGTCAGTGTTCCACCTGGCTCGGAGATTATAGGCATCCTCCTTGGCGGAAACGACCAGAACTACCGAATAACTGTGACGTGGACAAAAAAACTTCT
The DNA here is from genome assembly GCA_023818865.1 of Candidatus Omnitrophota bacterium. GTDB lineage: Bacteria > Ratteibacteria > UBA8468 > B48-G9 > DSTR01 > JAMWDF01. The sequence goes on along the minus strand of JAMWDF010000050.1, from coordinate 6,473 downwards.
GGCCGGATTACGTACCTATGCCAAGGGTCATCGCGTCAGTTTACTTTTCACTACCTCCCGGCGAACGCCAGAAAATGTAGTACAATATCTTCAAAAACAACTCCCTCGTTGGCAGGCAGTAGTTTATGCAGAATACCCTGGGCATCTGCCAGGAAAAAGTTATTACTGGGGAATTCTGGCGTGTTCAGATATCTTGGTGGTTACGGAAGACAGTATCAATATGATTTCTGAAAGCATAACCGCCGGCAAAAAAGTAATCGTCGTTGGCGTGGAAAGGAAAAGCGCAAGAAAACTTATTTTTGATGAAACGTTTAAAAAAATGGCTCAGAGAAACCATATACTATACTTGTCAACCGTTGAACCAGACCGACTGTCAGAGTGTCTCTCCGCGTGCCATAAATATAATTTCAAAGCAATGAACGAGGCGGAAATATGTGCCCAAAGGATATTGCCTCTTTTCCATTAAAAAAAATCCTGTTAATCGGCCTGAGCTGTCTCGGAGACAATCTGGTTCTTACTCCGGCAATTAAGTTGATTCGCGATACATTCAAGAAGGCTGAGATAGATATTGCCGTGGGCCCTGCGGCCAAAGAATTTGCTGAAAACCATCCCTGGTTTGCGCGACATTTCATTTTAGAAAAAAAGTCCCTCGGCCAGTGGCTTCGCTCGCTGCAGGAGATAAGACACTTTCGGTATGATCTGACGGTGGACTTCCGAAATTCCTTACTGCCTTTCTTGTTGCGAACGCGTTATAAAATGACTTTTTTTTGGAGTGAATTTCACTCCGACAAGGTCTTTACCCACGAGAGTGAACGAGTATTGCAACAATTGAAACCCTTTTTCCCACTGTCGGAAGAGATACGACTCTACTTTCCTTTATATCCTTCAGAAAAAGAAAAAGCAGAAAAGTGGCTCAAATCCTTTGATATAAAAAGGTCTGATATCCTGGTAACCATCAATCCCGGGGCGAATTTTTCGGGAAAAAGATGGGCCAAAGAGAAATTTGCCGCTGTTGGCCGCCAGTTAGTTCAAGAATTTGAGGCGAAAATTCTCGTTACCGGCGGAGCAAGTGAAAAAGCACTGGCTGCTGAAATTTGCGCTTCTATCCAGAGCAGAAATGTTATTAATATAGCAGGGAAAACCACTATTAGGGAACTCGCCGCGCTGCTGGAAAATTGTGACTTGATGATAACAAACGATACCGGACCAATGCACCTGGCCGTGGCCGTTGACTGCCCAGTAGTAAGCATCTTTGGGCCTGGTAATCCATACCGCTACGGACCGCTGGGGCCAAGAAATCAGGTAATTCATAGTCAAATCAGTTGTTTTCCCTGTCAGAACCCAGCCAAATGTCACCACCAATTTGCCTGTATGAAGCAAGTAGAAATTGAACAGGTGATTCAGGCCTGTCGGTTTATTCTCAACGAAGGAAAACAATTGTACCTTTTTGATTTTGAGTAAGTTAACTAAATCTTTTTCTTCTATTTGGTAAAATCATAATCTTATTTCTCGTTCTAAGAATGTTTCAGAGAGACTTAAAGAGTGCATCCACGGCCTGGGTCTCGTCAGAAAAACACTAAGGTTTTGGTAGGAGTAACCGTTGAGGGACATAAGATTTCTTGTTCAACCAAAAGTGGAAGCTTCCATGGAGAGACCGCATTACTCGTCTCTAATCCCTGGTTGGAAAAATCACGAGACAGGAGTCAAAAGATTGAACCTAAAGACAATTTTCTGCGGACAGAATGATAAAACGAACGTAGATGTTTACGCTGAACTGGTATGATGGGAACGCACCGTTGTAGAGTTTTATTGATTAAAACTGGGGCGGCAGGGGATATTGTCCTGAGTTCTCCTTTTTTCCAATCATTCAAACTCAGTTTCCCTGATAGTGAAATTCACCTTCTCACCAAGAAAGAATACCACGAAATAGTTGAACCATGTCCGGTTTTCAACCATATCCATTGGCTTAAAAACAGCTTTCGCGAAAACCTTTTAAAAATGAATCAGGAAGACTTTGATCTGGTAGTTAATTTACAGGGTAGTTTGCGGACAGAATTACTAGTCGCAGGAATGCGGGCAAAAGTTAAAGCTGGACTAAGTGATAGACTTCTTGGTAAACTTGTTTATCGTCTTTGTGTCCCTACCAGATTACCAGGGGACATTCGCAATTCCCAGTTCTCTCTTCTTCGCCGGCTGGGGGCAGAAAAAATCACACCTGATTTTCATGTCTGGGTGGATAAAGTGACCGAAAAACATTTCCCTGAATTTCTAGCCAAGAATCACGTTGACATCTCCCAGCCAACTGTGGTTATTCATCCTGGGGCCTCTCAAGAGTGGCCAACTAAGAGGTGGCCTGCCGAATACTTTGCTCAGTTGGCAGCATCTCTGAAGAGCACTGGCTACCAAGTAATCATTGTCGGGACCAGAGAAGAGACCAAGATAGCTGAACGAATTGCCTCCTTAGTAGCAGGCCAGGTAATTTCTTTCTGTGGGAAAACATCTTTCTCCCAACTCGCTCTTTTAATCCAGTTTGCCCGGTTAGTGATAACCACTGATAGCTTACCCCTTCACATCGGAGTGGCGACCGGTACAAAAACCCTGGCTATTTTCGGTCCCACAGATCCCAGAAAACATTGTCCCCCTGGGGCGCGGTACATAAGCAAACGACTAAGTTGCGGACCATGTTATCAAAAATTCTGTGTTCGCCTTGACTGTTTGAAGTCTATAACTCCAGAAGAAGTACTCAGTCAGGCCAAGGTGATGCTCTATGAATAATTTGCCTGTTTCTATCGTCATCCTTACTTACAATGGTAAAGAACTCTTAAAGGAAAATTTACCTACAGTAATTGATGCGGTCAGAACAAGGAACTTCATTGATGAAATTATCGTGGTGGATAATGGAAGCACCGATGGCACTGAACCTTTTCTCCGAGAACACTCTAATACTTTGAAAATCTTAAGACTGCCTGCCAATCAGAGTGTTGGCGTTGCTTATAATATTGCGGTAAAAGCCTGCTCCCACCGAATAGTGATTCTCCTTAATAACGATGTCCGGGTTAACCCTGGATTTATTGAACCTCTAATTCAGCATTTTCTTCGGCGAAATATTTTTTCGGTTAGCTCCTTGAACTCTAACTCTATTAGAAATACCACCAATTTATCACCACCTCATTTCATTCTTTATAGCGGAGGCCACGCAGCTTATGACCGCCAAAAGTTTCTTGAATTAGGCGGTTTTCATCCAATCTACGGTCGGTACTATTATGAAGATAGGGACCTGGGCTACCGAGCCTGGAAAAGAGGTTGGCGAAGTTTATGCGAACCGGCTAGCTTAGTTTATCATCAGGGTGAGGGAACTATTAAACGCGAGCCTAAGAGAAGTGTTAGGCAGTTAAGGTTCAGAAACAGAATGATCTTTTTCCTTTCCTGTTATGACAGTTTATGGACAGCACTCAGTCCCATCGTCTGCTCAATTCTTCATACCTTTTTTTGCCTCCGCCCTTATCTTTTGAAGGAACTTATCTGGATTTATCAACACCGTGGTATAATAGTTAAAAAAAGGAGAGCAGACCAGCCTTTCTGGAAACTTTCAGATAAACAGGTCAAGAAAATAATTCACTCTCCGTTCTGGCTTGAAGAGTAATTAACATGAAAATAATTGGCTGTCCGTTATGTGGAAGCGAGAATCAAAGATTAGTAGTTGTTATAGCTGGCTATCGGATAGTCTGCTGTCAAAGTTGTCAGCTGCACTTCGTTAATCCCCAACCAACAAGCGAAGAAATTCTCTCGTTTTATAAGACTCGCCAGGAAAGTTACTTAACAGACTATGCGAAAAAGGAAATAAGCAAGAGGCGAGGAGCCAGAAGAGAGGTCCGTCGGGTTTTGCGTCTAATGAAAAAAAGCAATATCAGTTTGTTGGATATTGGGTGCGGCTGTGGATTTTTCCTGAAAGAAGCCAACCTGGCAGGTATTAAAGCCCGAGGAGTTGATATTTGTCAAGCAGAAGTTGAATTTGCTTGCAAGCACTATCAGGCCAAAGCCGAATACGCCAATTTTCTTGACAATTCTTACACCCCTGGGGAAAAATTTGATGTAGTTACCTTATTTGACGTTATTGAACACCTGAGTAATCCTCTGGCTGGTTTAGTAAAATGCCGCAGTTTCCTAAAAGAGAACGGGTATATCATTGTGGGTACGCCTGATCTCGCGGAAGCATGGAAACTGAAAGATATTAGTCGGTGGGTGGAATGGAAACCACCTGAACATTTAATTTATTTTTCGTTGTCTACCCTAACAAATTTAGCTGAAAAATCCGGTTTCTGTTATAGGGGAAGTTTTTGGACAGTACCTTGGAGAAAAAGAATCAAAGCGGTCTTCCAGGTTGTTAACGGAAGTGGTTAAGTTTTTGTCACCAATGGCCAACAAAAGTATACCCGTGGTTATTTTGGCTGGGGGACAGGGAAGCCGATTGAGTGAAGAAACGCTCTTAAAACCGAAACCGTTGGTGGAAATAGGCGGCCGTCCAATCCTCTGGCATATTATGAAAATTTACGCACACTACGGCTTTAACCAGTTTGTGATTGCTTTAGGCTACCGGGGAGAGATGATAAAGGAGTATTTCTTACAT
>JAMWDF010000050.1:0-1836 GCA_023818865.1 Candidatus Omnitrophota bacterium | reverse complement strand
ATCGCGCTCTTAATGGTAATTTCACTATCAACCTTGAGGACGACCGGATTATATTCCATCATCCGTGTGAGGATAAGTGGACTGTACACCTGGTAGATACAGGACTGAAAACCCAAACTGGTGGCCGGGTTAAAAGATTGTCTTCCTTTCTAGAAAAGGGAACATTTATGCTGACCTATGGCGACGGCGTGTCTGACGTAAACATTTTGGCTGTACTTAAGTTTCATCGGGAACAAAAAAAATTGGGAACCATCACCGCGGTACGCCCTCCAGCCAGATTTGGCGATCTGACCCTAGATGGAAATCGAGTAGTGGTATTCTCTGAAAAACCGCAGACAGGTGAGGGATGGATTAATGGTGGGTTTGCAGTTTTTGAACCTGCGGTCCTTGATTTCATTGCCAATGACCAGACCAGTTTTGAACGGGCAGTACTAGAAGAATTAGCTAGACAGGGACAGTTAAATGCCTTTCGCCATGAAGGATTCTGGCAGTGTATGGATACTCAGCGGGATATGAGAATCCTGGAGTGGCTGTGGCAAAGTGATAATCCGCCTTGGAAAGTATGGAAAAGTATCTAAAACTCTATCGTGGCTTAACTGTGTTAGTTACTGGCCATACTGGATTTAAGGGAGGCTGGTTATCTTTGTGGCTCTCTTATCTTGGGGCAAGAGTGGTAGGCTATTCCCTTGATCCGCCAAGTAACCCAAGTTTTTTCCAGGTATGCAATCTAAAGAACTTCGTTAAGGACATCCGTGGAGATATTTGTGACTTCCAACATTTACTCGCGGTGGTGAATTCCAGCCAGCCGTCAATTATTTTTCATTTGGCGGCACAATCCTTGGTGCGCCATTCTTTTGCTGACCCAGTGAAAACATACCAAACCAACATCATTGGGACACTTAACATTCTTGAAGTAGCTAGACAAAGCAAGAGTGTCAGTGCGGTAATAGCTGCTACCAGTGACAAGTGTTATTACCCTCGTAAATCTCGTCTTTCATATAGGGAAGGGGACCATTTAGGCGGCAAAGACCCTTATAGCGGAAGCAAGGCCTGCGCGGAAATACTCGCTGAGACATATAGATGCAGTTTCTATCAAAGGTCAGAACAGCAGCGCCCTTTACTAGCTACCGTAAGAGCCGGCAATGTTATTGGCGGTGGAGATTGGGGAAAAGACCGTTTAGTGCCGGACGTAATTCGTGCTCTTGTATCAGGGAAAACTTTAGTGCTCAGGTATCCTGAAGCCAAACGTCCGTGGCAGCACGTACTGGATGCTCTTTCAGCCTACCTGCTATTGGGCAGCCGGCTTTATCAGGGCAACCGTGAATTGGCCACATCTTGGAATATCGGCCCAGCTGCTACTGGAGCTAGAACGGTCCGTTGGATGGTCAAACAAATGAGCAAAATATGGGGACACTCATGCAAATGGGAGAAACATCAGCAACCAGATGTCCCAGAAAATCCTTATTTAGCCCTAAACTCCCGCAGGGCAAGACTAAAACTGGGCTGGAAACCGCGGTTCAGCATCAAAGAAGCAATTGAACATACAACAGTGTGGTACTCAAAATACTACCATAAGGTGAATATGGGTAAGTTCAGTCTTGAGGAAATTAGGATGTATCAACACCCAGGGAAAAGGAGATAAGGAAAAATATGAAGTGCCGATTTTGCCGAACTTTAATCAGCGAACCATTTCTTTCCCTTGGCTGGCAACCACTGGCCAATCATTTTTTGACTCGGGAAGAGCTGGAGCAAAAACAAGTATTCTATCCCCTAGATGTTTATCTTTGCCCGCGATGTCATCTGGTACAAATTAATAAATACGTTTCTCCCAAGGAA